>JAFVEW010000254.1 GCA_017475805.1 Synergistaceae bacterium
ATAGAGTAAAAAAAGAGCGAGTTCTTGAGTGTATCAGACTTGGTAATGAGGCTTGCAAGGCTCTCGGTATAGAAAATCCAAAAATCGGAGTTGCCGGATTAAATCCTCACTGCGGTGAAAATGGAATGTTTGGCCGCGAAGAAATCGACGAAATTCAGCCTGCTATCGACGCTGCTTTAGCAGAAGGTATAAATATCCCCGAAAAAAAGCCTACGCCTCCCGATACAGTTTTTAGCAAAGCTCTTGGCGGTTGGTATGACATTGTTGTAGTAATGTATCATGATCAAGGACATATTCCGTTGAAAGTCAAGGGTTTTGTTTACAACAAAGAAGAGCATCACTGGGAAGCTGTCGCAGGTATTAACGTAACACTCGGCCTTCCTATTGTTCGTGTGAGTGTTGATCACGGAACAGCTTTCGATTTGGCCGGAAGCGGTGAAGCTAATCAACTTAGTTTAGTAAACGCTATGGATTACGGCATCAGACTTGCCGGAGGAAGTAAATAATTTGTGAAATACCCTGTGAATTTTTTTGCAGGTAAAAAATAAATTGGAGGTATTTTTATGAAAAAGTTAGCAGTTGCATTAGTTTTAGTGTTCTGTTTCAGCCTTGCTGCATGTGCTGAACTCAGCGAGCCTGTTCATTTAACGTTCGCGGCTCAGGAAGTCGGAACGGGAGCTTATTCAGTTTCCGCAGCCATTCAGGGCGCAATGATTAAGGGGCTTCCCGAAGGTTCAACAATCGACCTTACAACAAACTCACCCGGCGGCGTTGGTGCACCCGTTCTCATTCAGAGAGGCCGCGCTGATTTAATCGTTGCAAACGCTGGTCCTTCACTTTGGAGCTATGCCCGCAAAAAAGCTGATTACCAATTTGGAGATTGCCCCGATGTTCGCAGTATTGCAGGCGGTTTAGGCCATGCCATGACAAATATCATGTTCACAAAGGCATTCGTTGACAAAACAGGCTGCACTACGCTTGAAGAAGTCATCGAGAAGAAAGTTCCGATCCGTTTAATCACAAAGAAAAACGGTTCACTTGGCGAACTTACAGCTGAAAGAGTTATCGAAGCATGCGGAATTTCAATCACTGATTTTATGGCGTTTGCTACATGGGAAAAATCAGGAACCGACGCAATTAAGTCAGGTATTCAGGACGATCTCTATGATGCAACGATTGACCACATCGACGCTGGACAGTCGACAACAACTGAAATTTGCTTAACTCATGATATGCACTTTGTACAACTTAGCGATGCAACACTCGCAAACCTTGAGAAAATGGGTTATGCTCCGCTTGTAATGAAAGCCGGAACATGGAACAAACAGGACAAAGACATTAACACAATGGGTTCACAGCAGAATGTTATCGTTCCTGCAAGCATGAATGAAGACGTAGCCTACGCTCTTACAAAAGCAATTTGCGAAAATCATGAAGATTTTGCAAAAGCAGTAGCTTCACTCGCTTGGTTCGATCCTAAAACGGCAGGAGCTCACGGACTTAACGGCGCACCGCTTCATCCCGGCGCAATTAAATACTACAAAGAAATGGGCTATGCCTACGACGAATTCAAATAACAAATTAATTCTTGAAGGTAAAACTGCAATTATAACCGGCTCGTCTCGCGGTATCGGTAAGGCTGTAGCAACGGCCTTTGCTGAGTGCGGGGCGAGCCTCGTCATTCATGGAACTTCTGAAAAATCTTTAATTGCTCTCAAAGACGAATTAAATACAAATTGCGAATATATTGCAGGCGACATTAGCGAGTATGAAACTTCAGTAAAACTTGCTGAAAAATGCTTGAAAACCTTTGGTAAAATCGACATTTTAGTAAATAATGCAGGAATTAATACACGCACAAAATTTTTAGAACTTGAACCCGGTGAATGGGAAAAAATTTTGAAAATTAATCTAACAGGAGCTTTTTATGCCTGCAAAAGCGTTGTGCCGCACATGATTGCTAAAAAATCAGGAGTTATTATTAATATGTCGTCATCAGCCGCGAAAACTCCGCACCCGACTGCTTCTTTAGCTTATGGAGTATCAAAAGGCGGTATCGATGCAATGACACGAAAACTTGCATATGATTTTGCACCGTTTAATATTCGCGTTAATTCAATTTGTCCGGGACCGATAGAAACTGACATGTCGCAACAATGGAGCGAAGATTACCGCGCAAAAATTTTAGACAGCATACCGTTAAAAAAACTTGGTAAAAGTTCAGATGTTGCAAATTTAGCTGTGTTTTTAGCGTCGGATATGTCAGCATTCATCACGGGCGAGAGCATTAATATCAACGGCGGAAAATACATGAATTAATACTATTAAGAAAGGAAAATTTTTATGAGCCTACGCAACATCGCGGCAATTCTTGTTACTATCGCGTTCTTTGCTTTTCAGATGTACATTGCATTAGTAAAGCAGTTCGCGCCTATGCTTCAAAGCCCTGTGCATTTAATATTTGCTCTAACACTCGTATTTATCTATTTTCCTGCGGATCATAATTACCGCAAAAAAATCAAAAAATCAGCTGAAGAAGCAGGACATGACCCTGATCCTGCTTTATTAAACAAATATTCATGGCTTAATTTTAGTGACATTCTTGCGTTTGCAGGCATTGGATATTTGCTTTGGTATGTTTTAACGCAGTTCCCGAGACTTAATGACTATGTTCTTGGCGTTGATGACGTTCTTCAAATTGACCACGCCGCAATGATTGTATCAATTTTATTGTTGCTCGTTGCAGTTTATAGAACATTAGGCGGACTTTTAGCAGGCTTTATCACTGCTTTCATAATTTTTGCCTGGACATCGCCGTATCTTCCCGGAATTTTGCATACTAACGCGAAGCCGTTTTTACAATTTATAGAAGAATTTACTTCGGGCATGACAATGACTGAGAGCGGAGTTTTTGGTACACCATTATTGACGAGTGCTAATACTTTGTTTTATTTCATAGTATTCGGCGCGTTCTTCTCAACAATCGGAGGCGGCCAGCTCTTAATCGACATGGGCATGAAATTATCAAATAAATCTTCAGGAGGCCCTGCAAAAGCTGCTGTCCTTTCTTCGGGATTAATGGGCATGATTTCAGGCTCGGCGGTCGCTAACGTCGCTACAACAGGCGTTATGACAATACCAATGATGAAAAAAATCGGTTATGAACCTGAAGAAGCCGGTGCTGTCGAGGCTGTAGCATCTACAGGCGGTCAGATTATGCCTCCGATTATGGGCGTCGGAGCTTTTATTATGGCTGAAATGTTAGGCGTTAATTATATGTCAATCGCTGCAAGTGCAATAATTCCTGCGGTTGCTTACTATTTCGCGGTATTTGTATTAGTTGACAAAATCGCCGCAAAACGCGCCGCTAATCTTGATACAACTGCAGACGCTTCAATAAGAGTTGACCGTCCTATATTGCCGAGACTTTACTTATTAATTCCTGCGGTTTTACTGGTAATTTGGATTATTCGCGGATATTCTTTAATGCGCGCCGGTATGGTCGGAATTTTCACATGCCTTGCCTGCGACGTCATCAACTATTTTGTAAATAAATCCGACTTTTTGAACTTAAAACAGCTCTGGGACTGCTGCGTTGACGGTGCTAAACAAGCTGCCGCTATTGCAATTCCTACAGCAGCATGCGGAATTATTATCAACGTTGTTACGCAACAAACTTCGCTCGCTACTAACCTTTCTGTTTTAATAAGAAATTTAGGCACAAGTTATTTGTTCTTGGCAATGTGCATCGCAATGGTCGGTTGTATGATTTTAGGAATGGCCTTGCCTACTGTTGCGGCGTATCTTGTCGGCGTAATTTTGTTTGTACCTTGTATTCAGCCTATTTTATTGCAGACTGGTCTTGAACCTGCTACAGCAGCACTTTGCTCTAACATGTTCGTATTCTATTACGGCATTATGGCACAGATAACTCCGCCGGTTTGTGTAGCTTCGTACACGGCCGCAGGCATTGCAGGAGCTGACGCAATGAAGACAGGCTTGAAAGGTTTTACTTTTGCAATGGTCGGATTTTTAGTTCCGTTTGTATTTGTATATAATCCTCCGTTATTGTTAAAAGGAACATGGACAGAGATAGCTGTCGCAACGTTACAGCTTGCCGTCGGAACTTATTTCCTGGCCGTAATGGTAGCCGGATATTACAAAACTCATCTTAACGTAATAGAGCGCGTTTTGTTGTTCGGTGCGTCAATGTGTTTGATTGCGCCGGAAATGATTAGCTCAATAGTCGGTGCTGTCATCGGTGTTGTTATTCTTTTTATCAATGCCGGAAAAGTTAAGAAAGGAGCAACGGCATGAGCAGACATCACAAAGTTGCAATCGCAGGGAGCGGACTTGCTGCATTAGCCGCTGCTGCAAGACTTCACGAGAACGGCGTTAAAGATATTGCTATTTATGCAAACGGTCTCGGAGGTACACCTTACATAGCCGCAATTAATTTCGTTTTGCCTGAAAATCCTTACGGCGACACGCCCGAACAATATGCTAAGGACATGCTCGCCGCCGGATATAATATTGGTAATAAAGAATTAGTAAACGAAATGGCCGCGAATACCCTCAAAGGCTACGAATTGCTGTGCCGATGGGGCGTTACGTTCGCTCACAATGACGACGGCCCTATAAAATTGCGACATGTTTCAGGGCATACTTATCCGCGTTCTCTTTGCCAAACTACAAATTTAATCGGCGTCGAAATTGAAAAAATTATGCTCCCGAAGTTAGCAGAGGCAGGCATTGAGTTTCATAATCACGCAGTTGTCGTGAATTTACTAAAAGGCAAAGATAATAAAATCGAAGGCTTCACTGTAATCGAGAACGGCGGCGAACCTTTCAACGTCTACGCGCCTGTTGTCGTAGCGTCATGGGGCGGCGTCGGAAATCTTTTAGGAACGTCAACATATCCTGATGATGTTAAGGGCAACACTTTAGGCATGGCAAAGAAGGCCGGTGCTAGCCTCGTTGACTTAGAATTTATCGAGTTTGAGCCTATGGTAATGATGTCTCCGTCAGGTGCTGTAGGCGAACCCTGTCCAACGGCTATGCTCGGTGAAGGCGGATATTTGCTGAATTCAGACGGTGAAAGATTTTTGCTTGAAGTCAGACCGCAAGGCGAGGCAGGCGCGCCTAAATCCTTAATTAATCACGAAATTTGGAAACAAGTTGCAAAAGGCAAAGGCAATCCTCACGGCGGAATTTGGGTTGACCTCCGGCACATTGACGTCAATGTTCTCAAGGCTTATCCGTGGTTCTATAACAGGTTAATGCAAAGCGGCTGCGATCCTAAGAAAGAATTATTAGAGGTCGGACCGATGCCTCACAGCTTCTCAGGCGGAATTAAAGTCGACAGAAATTACCAGTCAGACGTCAAAGGCTTGTTCGCTATCGGTGAAGCCTGCGGAGGTATTCACGGAGCTTGCAGATGTGCAGGAAACGCCGCGAGCCAAGCTACTTTATCGGGACTTTTGTGCGCCGAAGGAATTATGAGAACAGGCGAATTTAACCGCGAAATCTCAGAACGTCCTGCCGAATACAAGAGCGACGATGCAGTCAGAGCCAAATATCTCGACGAACTTCAAAAAATCGCAGGAAAAGCACTCGGAGTTTACCGCAACGGTGCAGATTTAGAGGCAGCTTTGAAGGCAACGGAAGAAATTTTTGAAGCCCCTGACGCCGCAAAAGACGATTTAACAATTCAAACGGCCTTAGCAATTAATCTCATAGCTAAAGCAGCGTTAAACCGCAAAGAAAGCCGCGGAACTCACAACAGGACGGATTATCCTGAAAGCAAAGCAGAATTTGAAAAAGAATTCGTGTTTTAATAACATTTTTTAGGATATAAACTTTAGTAAGAATGATATTCAATGGCCGATAGTGCCTTGAGTATCATTTTTTATGGTGCTTCATAAAAAAGCCTCCTCCGAAAAATTCAGAGAAGGCAAATAAAAATTCAAAAATTAAATTTTATGCTTCTTTTTTCTTGAAAAAACTCGCAAGGATCGGCCATACTAATAATAAAATGCTGATGACCATTAAAGTCCCTGCAACAGGGCGCGAGAACATTCCGATTACGTCAGCTCTGTTGATTGTATAAGCGCGGCTGAAGTTTCCTTCGCAAATTACACCGAGAACGAGACCTAAAATCAAAGCTGCGCTGTTGAAATGGCAGGCTGAAATTATTAAGCCGATAACGCCGGCAATGGCCATGATTTTTACGTCAGCAATGCTCATGTTCGTTGCATAAGAGCCGATTATAGCAAGCATTATAATTATAGGTCCAAGATATGAATAGGGAACGGCCAAAATTTGAGCAAAAACTTTTGCAATACCAATAGCTACAACGACCATTAAAATATTAGTAACGACCATTGATGCAAACGTTGCGCTCAAGTATTCAGGCTGATTTACCAAAAGCAACGGCCCAAGCTGTACGCCCTTTAATACTAACGCGCTCATCATAACGGCGGCAGCGTTGCCTCCTGGTATACCAAGTGAAAGCAGCGGTACCATTGCGCCTCCTGTTGCGGCGTTGTTTGCAGTTTCAGAAGCAGCTACACCATCGATAATTCCTGTTCCGAATTTTTCAGGATGTTTCGATAATTTTGTTTCCGTTGAATAGCAAAGGAATGATGCAATCGTAGCACCTGCGCCTGGTAAAATTCCGATAACCGTTCCAATTACTGAGCAGCGTGCTAAAAGCCATTTAATACCCCACCATTCTTTGAATGAAGGCATTTTTGTATTAACGCTGGCTGTACCTTCTTCACTCTTAAGAGTCTCGCGCTTTTTAGTTTGCTTAAGAACTTCAGTAACGGCGAAAATTCCGATTAAAACAGGTATCATCTCAAGACCTGCTATTAATTCACCTGAGCCGAAAGTCAAACGCTGGACGGCATACATCGGGTCTTGACCAACGCAAGCTAAAAGCAAGCCTAAAAGACCTGAAATTAAAGTTCTAAGAATATTTTTCGAGTCTAAGCAGGTTAAAATCGAAAGTCCCATGAAAGTAATTGCGAAAATATCTGCAGGGCTGAATGACAAAGCTGCTTGAGTTAATTGCGGTGAAAGTGTGAGCATTGCCAAAGCTGAAACAAGTCCGCCTATCGCAGAGCTTCCAAGTGCTATGCCTAATGCCTTGCCTGCCTCGCCGCGTTGTGCCATTGGATAACCGTCAAAAGTTGTAGGAGCACTTGAAGGAACTCCGGGAATTTTGAACAAAATAGCAGTGATACTACCGCCAGTTATCGATGAGCAATATACAGCTACCAAAAATACTATTGCAGGTATCGGCTGCATTGAATACGTGAAAGGAAGTCCGAGAGCAACTGCCATTGTTGCACTGACGCCCGGCAAAGCTCCGAAAATCGTACCAACGACAATCGCGAATACAACCATTAAAGCTGTGTAAGGGTCAAGAAATACGCTGAAGCCGTTTACAAATAAATCCCATGTTGACATAATTTTTTACCCCCTTACATAATCGCAGACTTGACCGAAGATACAATACTCTCAACATAAAGCGAGAAGTTTCTAAGCTCTGGTATCGTTCCGCGCGGAAGATTTACAGAAAGCAAAACGCTAAACACAACGTAAAGCACTATAGTTACTAAGACTGAGAAAATAGCAAGCCTTATAACATGTTTCTGGCCGAGCAGCAAGCCGTAAAAGAATAAAACAAGCACACAAGTAGGCATATATCCTAAAGGCTCAAGAATAAAACTTGCCGCTATTACGAGAGCTATACCCATGCAAAGACGGGCGCGGACGCTCAATAAAACATCAAGATGAAAATCAGGATTATTTCTATTCTTTCTGATTATGTTGATGATATTTATGGCAATGCAGATGAGCAATAAAATTATAATAGCTTTTGGCCAAACATCAGGCTTGAGCGTGTAAGGGTTGCGCGCTGTTCTCTCAGGGATCGGAGCCTCAAGAACGTTGAAGAAGTAGGCATACAAAAGCCCCAGCCACAAAAGGACGTTGCAAATTAATCAAACACGTGAAATTTCTCCTTTGTAA
>JAFVEW010000255.1 GCA_017475805.1 Synergistaceae bacterium
CGTTCGATGAGTTCGTCATTGTTCAGCTCTGTTTTTGAATCGATGAAACTTCCCGAAGCAAGACGCAGAGCCTCAATCAAACCGTTTTCGATAGCTTCTAAACGATCTTCGCCCTTAACCTCGACTTCAACGACAGTATATTTTCCGTCAGTTTCGATAATGTCTGCGAAGTCGGAATTTTTTTGAGCAGTAAATGCCGATGTTAAAGAAAAAATCACGGCTAAAACTGCGATGACCGAAAAAATTATTTTGTGATTTTTCATTTTTTGCCTCCTTGAGATTTGAGATTTTTGTACGCCAGCTCTAAAACGTTAAAGCCTTCGTCTTTTTGTCCGGCGTTAAATAAAATTTTCCCTGCGTTTGCTATTTCGTCAGTGGTCATGTCTTTGCTGAACACGTTGACAAGCTCGGAAGTCAGTTTGATTGCGTCATCTTTCTGATTCATTTTGAGGAAACACAAAGAAGCTCCGAGATATGAATCTACATCAGCCCATGCCATGTAGTGAATTTGATGAAAAGTTTCAAGAGCATTTCCAAAATCTTTATTTCTAAAGAAATATTGCGCCTTGTTATAAAGATATGAACAGTAAGTTTCAGTCAACTCTTTCTCAGATAAAGGCTCACTGAGATTTTTATTCTTCTTAATCCATACAAAACTCAAAGCATAATCATCAAAAACTCCCGAAACTGATTGAAAACCGCCTCGAATTTTTCCCTCATACAAAGTTCGCAGAGTATATCCTGCAGCGTCTTTGTCATTAAAAAATTTGCGATTTAAATTTCCTTTATCTATAAGCTCCACCAATGAAACAGTCGCTTTAAGTTCAGCACGCTTTATAAAATTTCTTTCTATTGAACTTTGAGCAAAGTTATTCCCGCTTTTTACTTTAGGAATTTCCAAGGCACAGAAAGAATAAATTTTATTTTCACTTTCAGCGATCCATAAATCATGACTTATGTTTTTTAGAAAAAAATCTTTAGCATCTTCAGGGATTGAAGCATCCTCCATAAAGGCGAGTGCTATATCCTGAAATGTATTAGCACAAAGTAAATCTGCTGAAAATAAAATTACAGCAAAAACAATCAATGCAATTTTTTTCATGTCTTTGTTTATAAATCCTGCTCTATAGTTCCCGAAACGCCTTGTTTCAATTCTCCTGAATCGTTATTTAACGACCCTTTAACGAGGCGTTCCTGTTCCTGTTGTTTTTTAGCGGCTTTTTGTCTGTCTTGTTCAGTCTGAATAGGTCGTATAAGCTGTGCTTCTTTCATTGTGCGTGCGTCTGTTGCAGCTCTGTTTGAATCTGAGGGGATATAGACCGCCACAGCATAAGCCCATACGCCTTCGTCATCAGTCCATGATATTAAATTTACGCCCGGAGGAAGTACCCCACGTCTTGCAGAGTTTATTGCTTCATTAAATTGCCTATTGTGCATAAATTCATCTTTTACAGAATTTACCAAAGCAAAATCACTTTCATCGGTCATCTGATTCATAAGATCTTTTTCCTTAGCTTTCTGTGCAGAGTTGCCGAACGCTTGCATAATTGATTCCTGATAGCTTGCATGACCGTTAACCTGATCACCTGCGAGTATGGCGCAGAGTTCTGCTGTAGCTCTCATTTTTGCGATTTTTTCGGCATTTCTTTCTTGCATTGCTATTGCCATAGGTGAGTCAGCACGCTGTATAATGGCACTTCCAAAACCTACAAGCCCCATTTCACCAGTATTGGGAACTGTCACTATACGACCGCCAACAGGTGGAACAAGTCCGCTTTGAATTTCAGCAAGAACAGTGTTAATACCATCTCTGATATTATCAAAGACAAAATTATCTTCATCAGGACGCTGTGTAGCCTGCATTGTTTTTTGCGTAACTACGATTGTAACGTAAACATTACTAACTCCGTCATCAAAAGTTGAATATGTTACATAGCCTTTCAAAATACCTTTTGTGTCAGTTTTGCCTGATTGATGTACGACAAACGCTCCTCCTGAAGAAGCGTTTGTAGATGTATTGGAAGTAGTATCCCC
>JAFVEW010000256.1 GCA_017475805.1 Synergistaceae bacterium
CGACAGTAAGCATCTTTTTCAAACTTGCTTAATTATCTCACAAACCTTAAAATTTTTGGCAAGAAAAAATTTTCAAGGAGTTTTTTATTATGTCGGAGTACCTTGTTTCAAGAGTCTATGTTTCGGATAAGCGTGCCAATTCAGAAATTGAAAAATTACTGTTTCAGGAAGGAATTAGACGCGATAAAAATCTTGACTATACATGCGCAGTTTACGACGAAAATTATAATGTCATAGCGACCGGCAGCTGCTTTGGGAACACCTTACGCTGCATGGCCGTTAGTCACGAACATCAAGGCGAAGGACTAATGAATGAGGTCGTCTCGCATTTGATTCAGTATGAATATAACAGAAAAATTAATCATTTATTTTTGTATACGAAATGTAACTCTGCAAAATTTTTCGGAGATCTCGGTTTTCATGAGATTGTTCGAATCGAAAATCAAATTGTTTTCATGGAAAACAGACGCACAGGTTTCAGTGATTATCTTAATCAACTCGCTGAAACTAAAACCGAAGGAAATAAAATAGCCGCACTCGTTCTTAACGCCAATCCTTTTACACTCGGGCATTTATATTTAGTTGAGAAAGCAGCCGCCGAAAATGACTTTCTACACGTCTTCATGGTAAGCGAAGACGCTTCCCTTGTGCCGTTTGAAATCCGCAGAAAATTAATAATGGAAGGAGCAGCACACCTGAAAAATTTGATTTATCACGACACCGGCCCATATATAATTAGCAGCGCAACCTTCCCAAGCTATTTTCAGAAAGACGATAGCGCGGTCATAGAAAGCCATGCGAACTTAGATTTAAGCATTTTCATTCGAATAGCTGAGGTGTTAGGGATTAATTCTCGCTACGTCGGCGAAGAGCCTAAGAGTCTTGTTACGGGAATCTATAACAAGATAATGTCTGAAAAATTACCAGAAAACGGAATCGAATGCGTAATCGTCCCGAGAAAAGAAGCAGACGGCGAAATCATAAGTGCCTCAAACGTCAGGCAGGCCATTAAGAACGGAGAGTTAGAAAAAATAAAAAATCTCGTTCCTACGAGCACATATAATTTTTTCTCAAGTCCTGAAGCTGAAAGTGTAATAAAAAAAATCAGAGCAGCAGACAACGTAATTCATTATTAAAAGATATTTCCCAAAAAGATAGGGAGCATTCGTTACAGCTCCCTACTTGACGTTACTTTTCTGTAATTTTATTTCAAGAGTGTTTCAGTTACTCTCACAAGTTCGTCACGAATTTTAATATGCTGAGGACAGGCTTCCTCACACGCACCGCACTTGATACACTCGTTGGCGCGCTTATGTCCCTGACCTGCTACGAACCATTTTTCGTTATTCTTGGCACTGTCAAGATTCCCGTAAAGCGTATACATGTTCAAAGACGTAAATGAAGCCGAGATTCCTATATTCATCGGGCAGACTTTCGCGCAATAGTTGCAGGTAGTGCACGGGATGACTGGAATTTTCGCTAATTCGACTCGAGCCTGTTCGATAACTTTTTTCTGTTCAGGTGTCAAATGCTTAAAGTCTTTCATGTAAGAAAGATTGTCGCGCATTTGTTCGAGACTCGACATTCCTGAAAGTACCGTGATAATTCCTTCAAGGTCAGCGGCAAAACGAACAGCCCATGAGGCGCACGACGCATTAGGCTCGGCGGTTTTCAAAACTTTTTCGACGTTAGCTGGAGGAGTTGCGAGGTTTCCCCCCTTAACAGGTTCCATTATAATCACGGGCTTGTTGTGTTTTCGAGCAACTTCATAGCAAGCCCGCGACTGTATCGCAGGATTTTCCCAATCACCGTAGTTGATTTGCAGTTGAACGAACTCCGCTTCAGGGTGTTTTGTCAAGATTTCTTCAAGCTGTTCGGGTGTTGAATAGAACGAAAATCCCAAGTGTTTAATTTTGCCTTTTGCTTTCTCTCCTAAAAAATAATTCCAAAGGTCAAATTCGTCAAAAGGTTTCGTCCGTGAGTCGCCGAGATTATGAAGTAGATAAAAATCGAAATATCCTGCGCCAGTCTGTTTTAATGATGTTTCATACTGAGCGATTGCGTCTTCTTTAGTCTTGCACCCAATCCAAGCTGCATTTTTCGTTGCGAGCTGGAATTTTTCTCTCGGATAACGCTCAACAAGTGCCAAGCGGATAGCGTCTTCACTTCCCGGATATGCCCATGCTGTATCGAAATAAGTAAAGCCTGCTGCTAAAAACTCATCAACCATTTTCTTTGTCTGTTCAATATCGATCGTATTCTCGTCGATATGAGGCAGACGCATTAAACCGAAGCCGAGCTTCTTAATATCTTCTCCCAAATATGCCATTTTAACTTTTACCCCCGTATATAAATTAATCGAATATTACGCTCTTCATTAAAGGTAATCCCTTCTTGATACAGACAATCAGACCGATAATGAATATTCCCATCGCACAAAAAACATTTTCAGTAAAAATCCCTGCGATTCCTGCTAACGCAGGGGCGATCGAAACAACTGCCAAAAGCTTTGCGAATTGAACGGCGTATCTTTTCTTATCTTTCATTTTTACTGCGTAATGTCTTCGGACAAGAGTTATATCCTTCGTCCACGCTAATAACAAAGCGTAAAGAAAAATCACTCCTGAAAACATGAACATCAATATCGAAAATGCGTATCTCATAGATCCCTTCCTTTCGTAAACACATGAATTTTTATATAATTAATATTAACATGCTAAACGGAACTTTAAGCAAGCTAAAATTTTTGAATTTAACGGAGATGTTTAACGAGTGGCTGTGCCGAAATTCGATGATTTTTTCATTTCGATTTTAACGTTTTTATCTGATGGTCAGGAGCATAATATGAAAGAAATCTGTGATTATTGCGCGGATAGTTTCGAGCTTTCGGAAGAAGATAGGAAAGCCGCCATTCCCAGCGGACAGAATAGACTGACTAATAGAGTAAGCTGGGCGCGCTACTACCTAACGAAAGCGAATTTAATCACAAAACTTCGTAGGGTTTTCTACAAAATAACTCCGCTTGGCACTCAGGCATTAAACGATGGAAAAATTTTTGACTATGTTCGTGATGTTGATAAAAAATCTGAAAAAATATCCTTACCGTTGCCAGATGAGTCCTCTATTCGTGAGCCGCAGAGTCCACAAGAAAGAATCGATTTAGCTATCGAACAGCTTAAATCCGCGCTTGTTGATGACCTGCTCGAGGAAATTATTAACATGGATGCGTACGATTTTGAACAGCTTGTTGTCGATTTACTTCTAAGAATGGGCTACGGGAAACCTGAAGAAAATAAAAACGCCGTAACCCCAAAGTCAGGAGACGGCGGCATAGACGGGATAGTTAGGGCTGATAAGTTCGGCTTTGATGCTGTATATACGCAGGCCAAGAAATGGAAAGGCGACTCGCATGTTCAAAGCCCTGAGATTCAAAAATTTTTAGGCGCAATGGTCGCTCAGGGTGCTACGAAAGGATTATTTATAACGACGGGGCAATTTTCAAAGGGAGCATTAGATTTTTCTCAAAAAAATCCAGGCCACAAAATTGTTCTTGTAGACGGCAGACAGCTTGCAGAACTTATGATCGAGTATAATCTTGGCGTTACGACAATAAAAACATACGAGATTAAACGAATTGACTCGGACTATTTCAATAAAGACAGCTAATTTATTATATAATCTTCCCGATTCCAAAATTTTTCATAAAAACTTGACTAGAAAGGAGAAATTTTTTCATGGCATATTATATCGGCGTTGACATCGGCGGCACTAACATCAAGGCCGGAGTTGTTGACGGCGAAGGCAATATCATCAGTGAAGTTAGTATCCCGACAGGCGCAGACAGACCACAAGATATAGTCTTGCAAGATATTTTAAGCGCGATTAAAAACTTAATTGAGGATTCAAAACTTGATATAAACGAAATTCGTGCAGTCGGACTCGGTTCACCTGGAGCTATTGACACTGAGAACGGGATAGTTATACGTAATTACAATTTAGGCTGGAAAGATTTTCATATTTGCGAAAAAATCAGTGCGGCCTTAGGAATCCCTGCAAAACTTGCAAACGATGCTGACGCTGCAGCACTTGGAGAGGTTGTTGCAGGCAGCGCAAAGGGAGCGAAGAGTGCGTTAATAATCACTCTTGGAACTGGCGTAGGTTCGGGCGTGGTTATCAACGAGAAAATTTTTCCAGGCGAGTTCGGACACATGGTCATAGCTTATAACGGAAGAGAATGTACTTGCGGTAGGAAAGGCTGCTTTGAGGCTTACTCATCTGCAACGGGTTTAATAAACATGACTAAAGAAGCAATAGCCAAGAATCCAAGCGGAACTCTAGCTGAAGTAGCAAAGTCAGAAGGCTCTGTCAGCGGTCAAACTGTTTTCAACGCCGCCGACAAAGGCGACAAAGAAGCAGAAAAAGTTATTGACGAATATCTTGAATATTTAGCTTGCGGTCTTGCAAACTTGATCAACGGTCTCTTGCCCGAGGTCGTGAGTTTAGGCGGAGGGATCGCAAAACAAGGTGAGAGACTATTAGCTCCACTGCGCGTAAAAGTCGAGCGTGAAGTCTTCAAAGGCTTAAGACTTCCTAAAATTGTATGTTGCACACTCGGCTATAAAGCAGGCTTAATCGGAGCAGCTATGTCAGTGAGGAGTTAGAAAATAGGAAGTAGGAAGTAAAAAAACTTTCTATTTCCTTTTATTGTCCCCAGAATGTTACGCCGCGTTTAGAGCCTTCGTAAAACTCTATAATATGTTGAATTTCAGGGATATACTCGGATTTTTTGCTTAAAGCCTCGTTGAAGGAATCTGTGAATCTCTTTTCTTTGTCGTAAAGGCTCTTATAAAAATTATAAATTTCACGCCTTGCTGCCTCATCGATCCCGGCGCGTTCGAGTCCGACTTTATTAAGGCCGTTTAATCTTAAAGGCTCGCCGGAAGCAAGCGTATAATGAGGCACGTCCTTAACGACTCTATAAAGGCCGCCTATCATGCAATAGTCGCCGATCCTCACAAATTGATGGACTCCGGCTATCCCGCCAAAAACTGTATGACTGCCGACCTGAACGAAGCCAGCAAGACCGACTTTATTAGCTATAGTTACGGAGTCGCCGACTTGGACATTATGAGCACAGTGAACGCCGTCCATGATAAAACAATCTTTGCCGATTGTAGTAGCATTGCCTTCGCCCGTAGCACGATTTACGGTAACATTCTCGCGTAATAAAGTGTTGTCGCCGATACGAACATAAGAGACTTCACCGTGAAAGCCGTGATCTTGAGGTTCGCCGCCGATAGCCGTGTATTCACATATTTTGCAGTTCCTGCCGATTGTAACGTAATCGTGAATACTGACGTAAGCAACTAAATTTGTCCCAGCTCCGATTTTAACTTTGTCCGCGATTAAACAAAACGGCCCGATTGAAACGCCGTCTTCTAATTCGGCCTTCGGTGAAACTATTGCCGTAGGGTGAATATTAACGCTCACGCTTTGTCCTCCTCACTTTGCGATTCTTTTTTCAGAGAGTCGCCGATTATGAATAAAAATTCTGCTTCGGCTACGACTTCATCATCGACATAACTTGTAATTTGAGCTTTGCCCGAAGTGCTGCGCTGCTTTAATAATTCTACTTTCGTTACAAGTTTATCGCCCGGCCTCACGGGTTTTCTGAAACGAACTTTATCAGCTCCGGCGAAGAACGCGATTTTATTTTCAGCTTCC
>JAFVEW010000257.1 GCA_017475805.1 Synergistaceae bacterium
CGCGATTTTGAATCACTCATTGAAAAAAACTCCTTGTTACTTATTAAAAGTCTGATAATATCCGACGCCGATAATTATCAACATTATTACAGGCACAACGTAAGTGAAGTAAGAGCGTAGAGCCTTCGGGAATTTCGCACCTGTTCCTAAGTCGGCTTCAGCAATAAAATTATCCCAGCCCCAGCCGTAACGGGTTACGCAGAATAATAAATAAATTACCGAGCCTATCGGAAGTAAATTGTTGCTGACAATAAAGTCTTCTAAGTCAAGAACGCCTGAACTCGCTCCAAGAGGCTGGAAAGCTGCCCAATCATTAAAGCCGAGAACGCATGGAATTGAGAAAACAAAAATTAAAATCGCCATTACAAGCGTTGATTTATGTCTTGACCAGTGCCAAGCGTCCATAAAGCAGGCTACGATATTTTCAAAGACTGCGATAACTGTCGAGAGAGCCGCAAAGCTCATGAATAAGAAGAATAAAGCTCCCCAAATTCTACCGTTAGGCATTTGATTAAACATGTTCGGCAATGTAACGAAAATTAATCCGGGACCCGCGTCGGGATTTATTCCGTAAGCAAAGCAAGCTGGGAAAATTATTAATCCTGCTGTCAAAGCTACGAAAGTATCAAGACCCGTTACTAAAATACTCTCGCCGAAAAGGCTGCGATCTTTTTCAATATAGCTTCCGAAAATTGCCATCGAGCCTATACCAAGACTTAACGTGAAAAACGCTTGGCCTAATGCCGCGTATAAAGTCGTACCTAAGCCTTGAGAAAATAACTTATCGAAATCAGGCTTGAGATAAAATTCGAGTCCTTTTCCAGCTCCTTCAAGCGTTACTGAACGAATGGCTAAGGCAATCATGATCATTAATAATCCAAGCATCATGATTTTCGTAATTCTTTCGACACCGTTACGAAGACCTAACCAGCATATATAAGCACCGATTAAAATTGCAATCGTCATCCATAAAATTAATTCTTTAGGGTCTGCTAAAAGGGCGTTGAAAAAGCCTCCGACAGCATCAGGGTCAAGCGTCGTGAATGTTCCCTTAGCTGAATAATAAGTATAAGCTAACATCCAGCCCGTTACAGTCGTGTAGAACATCATTAAAACGCAGTTGCCGATCCAACCCGCATAGCCCCATAAAGACCAAATTTTATTTTTAGGCTGTAAGACAGCGAACGACTGCGAAACACTTTGCTTTGAAGCTCTGCCGACCGCAAATTCCATGACCATGATCGGCATAGCAAATATTAATAAGAAAAGAATATAAATCAAAACGAAAGCCGCGCCGCCGTATTGACCTGTTATAAATGGAAATCTCCAAACGTTTCCAAGACCGATCGCACAGCCCGCCGACAAAAATATAAAGCCCAGACGGCTCGCGAAAGTCTCTCTTGAATTTTCAGGCATAAAAAAACACCTCCGTAAAATTTAACGTGAAAAATTATAACATTCAGGAAATTTCACGGAGGTTTATCACTAAATCATTTTTGATTCTTAAAAATTTTTTTTATTAAATTTAATTCATCAATTCTGAAAAACTAAATATTCATCAAAATCTAAATAAACTTCAGCACCGTTATAAAATTCGCCGCATGTCCGGCTCGGTGCAGTAACTCTGAAAACAGTTCCGTCAATATCAACCCGGCAGTCGTTAACGTCGCCTAAATAATATGACTGTTGAACTTTGCATTTTAATACTCCGCGCTCACGGTTAATCAAAATATTTTCAGGTCTTACTGCAACGACAACAGAGCCGCGTTTGTCGCCGTCGTATTTCATTTTTTGGCCGCCTTTGAACTCTATAAAATTCTCATTAGCGACGCCGTTTATGAAATTAATTCTGCCCACGAAATCTGCAACAAATTTATTCGCTGGATTTTTGTAAATATTAATCGGCGAGTCAACCTGCTGAACTACACCGTGATTAAAGACTATAATTCTGTCGCTCATTGCCATTGCTTCGGTCTGGTCGTGAGTAACATATACGACGGTGATACCGAATTTTTTTTGAATATCTTTGATTTCAAAACGCATAGCCTCGCGTAATTTTGCGTCAAGATTGCTCAACGGCTCATCGAGTAAAAGAACGCTCGGATTTGAAACTAAGGCACGGCCAAGAGCAACTCTTTGCTGCTGACCGCCTGATAATTCATTAGGCATTCTGTTTATAAAAGGCGAGAGATGAACGGCCTCTAATATATTTTCGACGCGAGTTTTTATCTCGTTTCGTGAGACTTTTTGAATTTTCAACGGATATGCAACATTATCAAAAACATTCATGTGAGGCCATACAGCATAAGACTGAAAGACCATGCCTATTCCGCGAAGATTAGGAGGAACAAAAACACCGTCTCTGCTTACAACTTTATCATCAATTTTAATTTCGCCCGACGTCGGCTTTTCAAAGCCCGCTATCATTCGCAGCATTGTAGTCTTGCCGCAGCCTGACGGACCTAAGAGCGTTATAAATTCATGGTCATTAAAAAACTCGCTGAATTTTTGTATAACTTGAACGTTGTCATAAAATTTTGTGATGTTGCTTAATGTTATCGATGACATTATTAAATCGAAAATTCTCCTTTCGTGAGTTTGTTTAATAACCAGTTCACGGCGATTACTAAAATCAAAATTCCCGTAGCTATCGCGCTTGCTGTCTGCTGGCTGTGATAAGTCTGATAAGTATAAAGTTCGTAGCCTATAGTCTTAGTATCAGTTGAATATAAAAGCGTCGACATTGTAAGCTCATAAAAGCTCGGCATAAAAATTAAAAACCAGCCTGCAACAACTGACGGAGCTATTAAAGGCAATGTAACGTCCCAAAAGCCTCGATGCCATTCAGCACCGGATATTAAAGCGGCCTCTTCTAATGACGGATGAATTTGACTCATTGCTGAAACTACAGTGCGCATACCCATTAATAAATATTTAATCATGTAGGCAATTATCATAATTGTAAGCGTGTTATAAATATTTATTCCGAAGCGTCCCGACATAGTCATAATCAAAGCTAAGGCTATTACAACGCTCGGCGTGCCGCTTCCTACAGTGATTAAAAAATCCGGGATATGACGCCCTTTTGCTTTCGTTCGAGTTAAAAGCCAAGCCATTACACACGAGATAGTAATTCCCGCTGTGGCTGCTACTGATGCGGCGATTAAACTGTTCTCAGCTGTCTTCAAAATACTTCCGCGCGTTAATAAGATATGCCAATATCGAGTCGTAAAGTTTTCAAGTGATAACGGTTTGCCTAAATTTTTTGTGAATGACGTCATAGCAACCGTTATGAACGGAATAACTACGACTATAAGCGCGAATAAAGTTACTAAAATTGTTACAGGTATCCGCCATTTTCCAAGCTCAACGATATTAGGGCGTGTTGACTTTCCTGACACGGTTATATACTGCTTTTTGCCGCAAATAAAAGTTGAAACATAAAGCACTACATTCGCAATTAACATTAATGAAACAGCGAGAGCCGTTGCATCGTTCAAACCTTCAGGCGAGCCTACATAAACGTAATCTATAATTCTTGTCGTTATCGTATCAATCTGACCAGGCGCGCCGATTATCGAGGGTATTCCGTAACATGACGCCGCCGACACAAATACTAATAAGCCTGCAGCAACTATCGAAGGCAGCATAATCGGAAAAGTTACGGTCATTACTGTTTTAAGCGGCGAAGCTCCTGAAATTTTCGAGGCTTCTTCGAGCGACGGATCCATTTTTTCCATAGCTCTTGAAATTGTAATAAAAGCATATGGATAATAAAACGTCGTCAAAACCCAAGTTAAGCCGCCAAGCGTATAAATATTGAAAGGATTTTCGCTGAGGCCGAGCAAGTTTGCTAAAAACATATTCAGAGTTCCCACTCGCGGATTTAATAATCTCAGCCATGCCATAGCTCCGACATATGGCGGTACCATGTAGGTCATCACGAATAAAGTTCTGAAAAATTTTTTGCCGTAAAGGTCAGTCCTTCCGATGAGCCACGCTAAAGGAAACGCAATCATGACGCCGAAGACCATAGCAAGCCCGGCAGTGATTAAAGTATTTTTCAGAGCGTTCCAATTTAGAGCATACGAATAAATCCTTCGGAAAGTTTCAAGCGTGAAGCCGTTTTCTCCCCAAAAAGATTTGAAGACAAGCCAGCCCATCGGAAAAACATTAAAGAGCAATAAAAAAGCCGCTATTGCGAAAATCAAAGCAGCTTTGATATTTAAGAAGGAGTTAAGAAGCAGTTGAAGAGAAGTGTTTTTTTGTATTCGCATTCTTCACATCTTCACTATTTATTTCTTAATTTTAGCTTCAAAATTTGTGCGAATTTCCGTGCGGTCTCTTAAACAATTTTCCCAATTAACCGGCATTGAAGTTTTAATTATATCGGCAGTGTTAATCGAGTCATAAGGGATTGCGGGCGGATTTTTCAAAACAGAGTGCATCCAGCCTTTTACGATATAGCTTTGACCTTCCGGCGATAAGAACCAGTCCGTAAGCTCTTCGCAAATTTTTGAATTTCCGTGAGCACTCCACTTGTCATTTACTGTCATAATCGGCGAAGGAACGCAGATAGCTCCGTCTTCAGGATAAATTACAGAAAGAGGGCTGTCTTCTTCTTCACGTTTTTTCAAAACGGATTCTTCTAAAATCATAATGACTTTGCATTCGCCCGTTTCAAGTTTCGTGAGAGCCACTGAGCCTGACTCGACCATCGGCTTATTGTCGCCTAATGTATCAAAATATTCGTAGCCGTATTTATCTTTTAATGCCGACATAGCAACGAGCGCGCTGCCTGCTGTCAACGGGTTAGGCATCGAAATTAATCCCTTAAGTGAAGTATCTTCGGCAAACTCTTTGAATGACTTTGGCAAATTTTCTTTATTAAATTTTTCTGGATTATAAGCCAAAACCATATTCAAATTTCTAACGGGATACCAGTAGCCTTCGGGGTCATATTCGAGAGCGATATTTTCAGCTTCTTTGCTGATATAAGGGTGCAAAATTCCTGCTGCTTTTAATTCGAGAGCATATGAAGGATCTGCAACCATGAGCATATCACAGCCGAGTTTTTTTGTCTCACGTTCAGCAGCTATTTTTGCCTGAAGAGTTCCTGTGCCGCCGTAGAAAAATTCAATATCATAATCCGGGAATTTTTCGCGCATTGTTTTCGTCATGGCCTCGATAATGTCTTCGTACATCGAAGTATAAATCGAAACTCTGGGCTTAGGTGCGGCGTACGCAACACTCGAAAGCGCAATTAAAAACACTAAGAGAAGTAAAATAAATTTTTTCATAAAGAAAAATTCCTCCCAATTAAAATTTCTTAGCGATAATTATATACTATGCTCCAACACTCATGACTTTGCTGGCGACCATGAAGTACATTGTTAAACTTCCGGCGTCAACTATCGTCGTAACAATCGGCGCGGCCATTAAAGCAGGGTCAAATCCGCAAGCCTTAGCTAATAACGGCAGCATTCCTCCGATTGTCTGAGCAAAAATTACTGTTGCGAATAAACTTATTCCGACGGTCAAAGAAAGCAGAAAATCTCCGCTCATTGCGTATTTATAAGCAAAATTCACGATTGCAAGACCTCCGCCGACCATTAAACTAACTCGAATTTCTTTTGAAAGAACTTTGAGAGCGTCAAAAATTTTAAGTTCTCCGACAGCAATTCCGCGAATTACGAGCGTTGAAGACTGCGATCCTGCGTTGCCGCCTATGTCCATTAACATTGGAATAGCCGCGATTAAAGCAGGCAAAGCCGCAAAAACTGATTGATAATGAGTGATAATTTGTCCCGATAAAGTCGCTGAAATCATTAAGACCATTAGCCAAATAACACGCTTTTTGGCGAGTTCAACAACTCCCATTGAAAGATAAGGCTCATCGATAGGTAAGATAGCGGCCATTTTATGGAAATCTTCCGTGCTTTCTTCTTCTAAGACTTCCATAGCGTCGTCGACCGTTACAATGCCGACTAAATGATTTTGAGAATCAACGACAGGAATTGCCATAAAGTCATATTTTTGGAAAAGTTCCGTAACTTTTTCGCGGTCATCGTTAGTATTTACACTTACAATATTCGTATCGGTCATAATATCAGCGATTTTATCAGCATATTGCGATAATAACATCGTCCTGACGGTAACAACGCCGATTAAAATTCCTTTCGGGTCAGTTACGTAGCAAGTATAAAGAGTTTCCTTGTCCGTTCCGACTTCTCGAATATGCTTGAAAGACTGCTCGACGTTCATATCAGGCTTAAGCGAAATATATTCAGTGGTCATTATGCTTCCGGCGGAGTCTTCTTGATATTGAAGGAGCTGATTAATTCCGCGTCTCGTTTCAGGGCTTGCACTCTCTAAAACTCTTTTAACGACGTCGGCGGGAAGTTCCTCGACTAAGTCAGCGGCGTCATCTAAGAATAATTCATCGACTATTCGTCCAAGCTCTGAGCCTGTTAATTGCGTTACTAAGGCTTCTTTAGCGTCAGGATTTAAGTGAGCGAAGACCTCAGCAGCTACATCTCGTCCTAATATCCTGAATAAAATCACGCTCTGCTCCGGCTCGAGTCCTTCTAAAATGTCGGCCAAGTCGGCGTCATTCATATCTTCGGTGATAGCTTTAAGCTCGCGAATATTTTTAGCTTCGATTAAAGATTTAATTTCGTCTTTGATTTCTTCTAAGTCTCTCATGAAAAAATTTCCTCCGTCCTCACGATTTAGGAGATTTTACCATTTTTGACGCATTTTAAGCCGCACGCAGCACAACCCGAATAGCAATCCGTTGTTAATTTGCCGTCATAGGCGCGATGACGTTCACGGAGCAAAAATTCTTTTGTCAATCCGACGTTTATAAAATCCCAAGAGAGTTTTTCGCTCTCGTCTCGTTCCCGTGTGAAACTTTCAGGGTCAAGTCCGCAAAATTCAAAGGCATCGAGCCATCTTTGCAAGTTAAAATATTCCGTCCAGCTGTCGAAACGCGCGCCTGTCTGCCATGCTCTTAAAATTACGCCCGAAGTTCGTTTGTCGCCGCGAGATAAAACGCCCTCTAAAAAAGTTTGCTCCGGCTCATGATAAGCGATTGATAAATTTCTGTCATGAATTTGAGATTTAATTCGACGGCCTTTTTCTTGAAGTTCTAAAATTGAATTTTGTTTTTCCCATTGAAAAGGCGTGTGAGCTTTAGGGACAAAACCTGAGACACTGACACTGACGCTAGCTCTTTTCCGTCCCATAGCGCGGCCAAGTTTCAGAGTCCTATACGAAATTTCAGCGATTGCGTCTAAATCTTCATCTGTTTCGGTCGGCAAGCCCATCATAAAATATAATTTAACTCGTTCCCAGCCGCGAGAAAAAATTTCGTTGAGGCATTTTATAATCATGTCTTCGTTAATGCCTTTATTAATAACGTCGCGGAGTCTTTGAGTTCCTGCTTCGGGAGCGAAAGTTATTCCGCCGTGCTTTGAACGCAAGCCCTCTAATTTTTCAGCGAGGCCGATTGAGAAGCCGTCCATTCTTAAACTCGGAAGACTTAATTTAGCTCGTCGTTCATTAAGTGTCGGCGAGAGTTCATCAATTAAATTTTCAATTCCGTAATAATCGCACGACGCAAGCGACAATAATCCGATTTCTTCCCAGCCTGTTGAATTAATGATGTTAAGGATTGAATTTTTAGCCTCGTTTAATTCACGCGAACGAACAGGGCGGCCGACCATTCCGGCTTGACAAAAACGACAGCCTCGTCCGCAGCCTCTAAATAATTCAACGGCGGCTCTATCGTGAACGATATTAACGCTCGGAACAATCATTGAATTAAACGTGAAAAATTTTTCGCTTACCTGACGCTCTATTACTTGGCCTTCCTGAAAATATAAGGGAACATAAAAACCTGGAAGTTTTGAAATTAATTCTAATTTTTCGCTGCGTTTTAAGTTTTTAATTTCTCCAAATAAATTTAATAACGGCGGCAATAAAGCCTCAGCTTCACCGATGCAAAAGACATCTATAAATTCACTCAAAACTTCGGGAGTATAAGCTCCGTAGCCTCCGGCGATTATTACGGGGGCGTCTTCTTTTCGGTCTTGAGATTTTAATTCGAGGCCAGCTAAATCAATCACCGTTAAAATATTCGTGTAAGCTGTCTCATGCGGCAAAGTAAACGCAATAATGTCAAAATCTTTTAACGGCTTTTTATTTTCAATCGAAGTCAGTGGCGTTTGAGTTTCTCTCATTAAATTTTCCATATCTGGCCATGAACAATAAGCACGGTCGGCAATGTAATTTTTATTTAATGAATTTATAAATCCTTCTATGATTTGAAAGCCGTAATAACTCATGCCTGTTTCGTAAACGTCAGGAAACGCAAGACAAATTTTTAATTTTGCCTCGTCCCATGCAACTTTTTTATAAGGCCGCCACTCACTTCCGCAATAACGCGACGGTCTTGATACTTGCGACATTAAATTCCATTCAGGGGAGTCAAATTCTTCAAAATTAAATTTCATAATAAAAACCTTTCTCTAAAGCATATACGGCAACAGATTACTTTCAAAAAAATCAAGCATTTCGCCTATATTGTCAGTATTACGCCACATATAATAATTTCGAGTATATTGTTGAAACCAAAAAGCAATCTCTCTGTTACGTCTCGGATCACGTGTAATATCGCCGACAAAAATGACCCCAAACGTGAGTATTTCATCCGATATTCCACTCGCCTCACGTATAACTTTCATTAAACCCGGCGTAAAATATTTGCAACTTATTTCATGGGCATTGCCACGCCCTTCTTGTACATTTGTTTTTTCTGTCCAGCCGTAATGTCTTTTAATTTTCCCGAACAATATTTTTCCGTTCTTCAAATTTCTTATTGCAAAGTCCATTGATATGCCCCATGTATATTTAAGTTTACCGTTGCTTGTTTTTCGTTTACATCAACGTTATAAATTTTATTTAATACTTTTTGAGACAGCTTGTAAGTTGAATAGCTATCTCTAAATTCACGCGTGTGTCTGTCTATTAAAAAAAGATCAGGAAAAACCGAGTCTAATGCGTTTTGCAACGATGTTTGAAAAAGTTCCTCAACTTTGAGTGCTTTTGCTCCGCTTTTTGTTGGCCAATTTGTCCTTTTGCGTAACTCTTTTGTAGCCATTTTATATTCCCTTGAAGAGTTCCTCGAGTGTAATGCTAAATCCTACAGCAATTTTATTAATATTTTCGAGAGAAATATTTCTTTTTCCGCTTTCAACAGAGGCAAGGTATGTTCTATCCATGTCAATATGGATTGCGAACTTTTCCTGACTCATATTGCTCTTAGTTCTTAATTCCTTTACGCGTTCTCCAAACTTTTTTGTAATCATTATTGTCCCTTCTTACATGGAAATGATATAATCAGTCGCTTTTAAGTCAACGGATTATAAGTAACATGCAAAATCTAAAAAATTAAAGGAAAAGATGTATTTATAGTGGAGACATCAGCGGTTATTCAAAATATAATCCTGATGCAGAACGCAGGAAAAAGATAAACTCGCTTAATGATATATATCCCTGCATTGCTAAAAAATAAATATGAAATCATATATGCCTGCCCTCCTTGGGATTACGGCGTAAAAATGCAGTACGATAAATCCAGCATTAAAGATGTTAGTGCCGGTTTTGAAAAGAACATCTTTATTAGTGCCGCAGATTTCAAGTACCCGACCTTGAAACTTGAGGAACTTAAAAAACTTGACATAAAATCAATCGCTGCTGATGATTGTATTTTATTTATGTGGACTACGGGATCGCAGTTTGCAAATTTAATAGAGCTTGGGAAAGCGTGGTGATTTGAATATAAAATAGTTGCGTTCGTATGGGACAAACAACTTCATAATCCGGAACGCTACATCCTATCACAAACAGAATTCTTACTTGCATTCAATAAGGGACGTTTTCCGTCGTCACGCGGTGCAAGAAATGTTCGCCAGCTGCTTTCTATCCGGCGCAGTGAACACAGCGAGAAGCCCGAACAAGTTATAGAAGGAATAATGAGAATGTTTCCTCAACAAAAAAAATAGAGTTGTTCGCAAGAAAAAATTTTATAGGCTGGGACAACTGGGGACTTGAGATCCACGACAGTAAGGTAAAAATAATGTCTTAAGCAAGATAGCGAAACATTAAGCAGCCAAATTAGCTTTGAAGTAGAATAATATAAAAAATCTGATTTCTGCATAAATGTCACGAATCCCCCCCCTTGATTTTTTACCCTCACCAACAA
>JAFVEW010000258.1 GCA_017475805.1 Synergistaceae bacterium
AAATAGAATTTTATTTTTTAGGAAGTGTTTTTTCATGGAACTTGCAAAAAAATTCAGCGTCCAAAAACCTTCAGGGATGGTTCGAGTATTTCAGGCCATAGAGAAAATGCAGGACGTTTTGAATCTCAGCATCGGTGAGCCGGACTTCGTTACAGAACCTGATATAGTTGACGCAGCAGCGAAAGGAGCTAAAGAAGGCTTCACACATTACCCGCCGCTACAGGGTTTTCTCGAAACCAGAGAGGCTGCTTGCGCTTATTGGGAGCGTCATCACGGTTTTAAAGCCTCGCCTGACGAAGTTTACATTTCTGTAGGTGGACTTCATATTCCTTGGCTTGCTTTTGGAGCTTTGTTAAATCCAGGCGATGAAGTAATGTTGATTGAGCCTTACTTTACTCCCTATGAGGCTCAGATTCGCGGTAACGGCGGCGTACCTGTAGCAATAAAAACCAGCGAAGAAAATAATTTTGCTCCGACTATCGAAGAACTCAGAGCAGCCTGGACTCCTCAAACTCGCGGAATTATTCTGAACTATCCCGGGAACCCTTCAGGCCGCGTTGCAAGCCTTAAACAACTTGAAGAGATAGCATCTTTCGTAGAAGAAAAAGATTTGTTCGTATTAAGCGACGAAATTTACGAGTCAATGGTCTTTAATGGCTCACACGTTTGCTTTGCAAATATTCCCGGAATGAAAGAAAGGACCTTATTAGCCGCCGGAGTTTCTAAAAGCCACTGTATGACAGGCTGGAGGATAGGTTATCTTTTCGCGCCCAAAAACGTCATTAATACTATGTGTGTGTTGTCGTCGTTCCAAACTTACGGAGTTAATACTCTCTCGCAAAAAGCCGCGGCCTACGCTATGAATACGCAAGACGAAAAAGTCAAGGCGAGGGCTGAAATTTTTGGCGAACGAATGAAAGCCGTAGAGACTCGATTGAATTCCATGAAAGGCGTTAAGTGTCACTCAGCTGAAGGAGCTTTTTATTTGTTCCCCGATATTTCAGGGACGGGTTTGACAAGCGAAGAATTTACTTGGCAGCTGCTAAATGAAGCTCACGTTGCAGTCCTGCCTGGCAGCGCATTCGGTCAAACTGGCGAGGGATATTTGCGCCTTGCCTGTACACTCTCAATGGAAGACTTAATGAAGTCAATGGACAAAATGGAAGAATTCTGTAAAAGATTTTAACATAAAACAAGCACACTCCCGTTCTCATGCGGGAGTCCCTTGTTCTATAGATAACAGCAAACCAATCTTAATTAAATAGAACTCGCTAAGAAGCTGAGCAGTTTTCGCTGAAAACATCCTTGCATAATATTATAGGCACTAATTTTTAGCCTCTCCGCTCTAATGAAATTGTAGAGTCCATATTTACGTTTTAGTTTTTTGCGCCCTCTGAGACGCCGCTGTGTGTCAAAACCTGTTTTACTGTTAAAAAAATGCAAGCTAAATCGAAAATAAAAGATTCTCGTTCGACATATTCGCCGTCAAGTTTTGCTTTTTCAGTTATGGATATCGTGTCGCGTCCTTTAATTTGAGCCCAGCCCGTCAAACCGGGCTTGACATCATTGGCTCCGTATTTGTCGCGTTCTTCGATCAAGTCAAATTGATTCCAAAGAGCTGGACGCGGACCCACTATAGACATATCACCTTTTAGGATATTAAAAAGCTGCGGAAGTTCATCAATCGAATATAAACGCATCCATTTGCCGCACTTCAAGATGTAACTATCAGGATTTTTCAATAAGTGAGTAGGTGTATCGTGAGGCGTGGAGCCTTTCATAGTTCTAAACTTATAGATCATAAAATGAGTTTTGTGAATTCCCACTCTCTTTTGAAGAAAAAAAGCTGAACCTTTATCTTCGCGTTTTATTATTATCGTGAAAATAATCATTGGGATAGCTAAAATCAAAACTGCTGCAAAGCTCAAAATAATGTCAAAGAACCTTTTTACAAACTTTTTGTACATGGTCTCTAATACCCAATCCTTTTTAGAAAAATTTTTCAAAAATTATATCGTTGAATTTGACTTTTTGAAATTTACTGCTAAAATCTGTCGGTGTTTTATGAGATTGAACGTGTGTTATTGGGGAATGGTGCAACGGCAGCACGCCTGACTCTGGATCAGTTAATCGGGGTTCGAATCCCTGTTCCCCAGCCATGTTTGTGGTCTTTTCGGTGATTGTCCCCCCTTTTTGTTAGATTTCTAGAATTGCGTTCTCCTCCAGTTGTAGAAAAGTTGGAGGCAAGGGTTTGTGTGGTTTTCTTTCTTTCTACAGACGAATGTATAAAGGCTGACAATGACCAGTGTTAAGCGATGCGCAAGTTAAGAGTTCTACGAGGAATATTTGTTAGATGGCGGCTACGGCCTCTATTTGGGGGACTCGTCCGTTTGTAAGTATTGGATTTTAAGATTTCGAAAGAATGAACGGGAACATCAAGTTTCGCTCGGCGTCTGTCTTGGCATAAGTTTGAACGAAGCAGGAGTCAAGAGCGACGAACTTCAAAATCGGCGCAAGAATGGCGAACTAATAAGTTTAAGTTCGTGCCCAGACAAAAGTCCCGTAATTCTTTTTGGGGTATATCATAACCCTACCATTTATGTGATGCTGCTAATTGCACAGTATTTTTAATCTTGGATTTTGATTTTAATAATGCCGCCTTTGCGATCATTGCGAGTGTCGTGCATCTTGCGAAGACTAAGCCATCGATACTCTGCGTATGTTACCGTTAAAACTTTGACATCATTTTCAAGCTCTTCATAGCCGACTAAGTTAAACCAATGCCATTCAAAATCGTCTAATTCGATATCATGATGATTTAACATTAAAAACGGCACTGGGATGTTTCTATTAATTTGATCTATAATCGCAGCCGCAAAGATTTCATAGTTGACACTGCCGGAAAGACCTTCAAGAATTAAATTTTCGTTTTTTATTTTTTTCATGTAGTCATAGAAGCCGCAAATATAAGTTTCAAGATAGTCTATTCCGTGATAACGCGGCGTTAAAAACGGTTTCATTATTGAAGCAAATTTTATAAAGTCCATCCGCGACAAATTTTTTGCGTCGAACGGATAGAGCATCTTAAATTTTTCAGGATTGAGCCTCGCTAAAAATATTGAGGTGTCGCACGCCGTCACAGCGGCGCAGCCACCCATGTTCATATCCCATTCGGGCAGCCATTCTTGATTCCCTCCCGGCGTTCCGTCAATTCTAAAATAATCTAAAATTTTTTCGAGTGTCAACTTTACACACAGCTTTCAAAATAAATTTTTTATTTTTTAACTCAATCCGAGATATTATAATTCACCTGAAAAAATTTAATATTAAATTTAACGAGGAGAAAATTCAGATTGAATTTTATGCAGGCGTTACCGATGAGGCTTAAATGTCTTAGGCACGGTGTATACGCCTAAAGATTTTTTTGCGGTATCCTGACGCAATAAAGGAAAAATTTTTGATTAACTAAATAAGCTAACC
>JAFVEW010000259.1 GCA_017475805.1 Synergistaceae bacterium
CAAGAGATTTTTACGGACGAATCAGCAACGAAGTCGCAGATTTTTCATGACGGAATTTTTCAGCGAATTTCATAATCAGGGGACAAGCTGGAGCAACTCTTATTCATTGCAGGTTTAGGAAGTTTTGAACTTAGGACTGAAACATGGACTTTGACGCATGGCTATCAGACAGCTAAATTTTTAACCCGTGTCAAAATGACACGAGTTGCCCTAATTCCTACTTAGGCGAGGAGGTTAAAAGGTGAGAAATTTTTTAGAATGTCATAAACTTTTCACGGACGAGTCCGCAATGAGGTCGCAAAATTTCATGATAGGGTTAGCGAGGCAACAGGGAATAAGAAGCCGTTTTGATGTCATTCGGACGGCAAAAAAATCTCGCAGTCAGGAGCGAATCTTTTTTAGCAAGTTGACGGATGTACTCAAACTTATTACCTCTAAGTTTATGAAAAAATCGGCGCGGAATATTCGGGAGCATTCGAGGCAAAAATCACAGAGATTTTCTTTTATAGGCATAGAAAAAGCACGAGGTCATTTTTACTATGGAGGCGTTCAATTTGAACGAAGTTGAACGTAAAACTGGCGCGAAAAAATCCCTTGCGTAAAACTTCACGGAGTGAAATTTGTACGGCAAAGGGACTGCTTGTCCGTTTTTTTGTTTTGAGCTTTGAGAGTCCGAAAGGGCATTTTTTGAGTCTTAGGAATTCGGAATAAATGTCAGGAAATTTTCACGAACGAGTCGCAGAAATTTCATAACGAGGCCGGCAACGTGTAGGGAGTGAAAGTCGGTTTGATGTGTATCAGCAGGTCGGGATTTTTTAGCGGGAAGAAAAGGAGCTGGAGCGGATAAGGAGCAGGGAAATTTTCTTGTAAGATACGGTTGAACTTAGCTCAATTTGCGCCTACTTGAAAATTCAAAAGAATGTTCGAGGAGGCAGAAATTTTTATGGACAAGCCATAACTCTGAACGAAAAGACGCGCAAGGAATGGGGGGAAGAAAAAGACGTTTTGATGTCATTCAGGAGTCAAAAAAATTTTACGGTCAGGGGATAAGCCGGAGCAAAAATTTTTCATAGCGTTTGAAGTTTGAAAGCCGTTCATGAAGTCGCAGAAATTTTACGGACGGGTCGCAACTCTGAACAAAAGGACGTGCGGATTCTCATAACGGAGTCAGCGGTGCAAAAGGGAACAAGAAGCCCTCTTGATGTCAAGGCCATGTGAAACGCTGGAGTAAACTTTTCGGGGACAGGTCAACGAACATATGAACGGCGCGAAATGTTCGGGAGCTTTTGAGAAAAATCTCAAAAATTTTCTTTTATAAGGCATGAAATTTAACTACCAAAATTAACCTATACGACAAAACTATTAAAAGTTATCGAGAAAATTCTAAGACTGCTTATTACGTCATGTATCAAAATCAACGAACGGCATATTTAATATAAGCGCGGATTTTTTGAGGGAGGCTTGAACGGATTGAAAATTGCGAGTCGCAAGGAATACCCCTGATTTTTAGGCATTCATAGACGGGCAGAAAAGCCTATTAAAAATCTCTGTCAAGGTTTTCATATTAGGGGAAGCAGAAAAAGCCCGTGTGTTCGGGCTGGTTTTAAGTGGGTTCAATTTGATACTCCCTTGTCCTTTGAAAATCTACTTAGCTCTTTTACATTCGGACAGGTCAACTCTAACAGAGCTTGAAAAGTTACGGGAAACTCTAATTTATCATGACTTAATTGAAGCTGTTCGGGAAATCCAGGAACGCGCCCTCAATCAGAGCGAGAATGTCAGGGCTGATTTTCGAGTCCGTCTTGCGATTCTGAAAAGCGAGAAAATAATCGGTAGCTTACTATCGGTTTTTAGGGGGTAGGGAACGTGAAAAAATTTTTCTTAATTTAATTTTAAAATCGTCAAAAATACAACGTACAATTTACCAAAAATCACACTATTTTTTATTGGTATTAAGTTTATCCAAAATCCTATATAAACTATTATTATAACTGAATATCCAATTTTAATCTAATTGGTATGTTTTGGTGTGTTTTAATTTGTATGTTGTAAAAAATTTTAGCATGATTTTCAAGTGTTTTTAGGAGCGAAAAATCGCGGAATTGAAAAATATAAAAATATAAAACAAGAAAACAATAAAAATGATTAAATGGATATATAGTCCATCGAATAGAACTTATAATCTAAGTAAATAACTCAGCTTATAAATTTTAATTTAGTTCTTTCATACACTTTTTCATACACTTTTATTTATAATTGAGTTTTAATTAAAAATTTGACTTACTGAATAATTCATATTATAATAATAAAGAAATTTAATAAAAACGCAAAAGGAGTGAAATATAAATGAGTAAAGGCGAGAAGAAAGCCATTAACTTCTTACTCGACAGGGACAAGGCCAAGTTACTTTCAGCTTTTGCAATCAAGGAAGATTTGACGCTGATAGGCTTTTTGGAAAAGCTGATTGACAACTACATGAAAGAAAATAAGGAGCTTACAAGAAGCCTGATTAAAGCCTACGAGCTGAATATCCCGTTTGACGAATCGGACGGGGAGTCGGAAGAAAGAACGCTGAATGCCTTTTAAGAAAAAATCATGCAGGGCAACTTGACAGGAAACGGGAAGCAAGCCTATAACTTACTGGCAACATTAAACGGGCAGACATGGAAATTAGCAACGGTTCTAATCTTTGAAGATAACGAGCCGACTATCGAGCCTACGTTCAATTTCAGCTGGGTCATTATCGAGGCTGTGAAAAATGGCGGTGTTCTGAAAGCTGAAAAAATCTGGAGCAACAGAGCCGGAAAAGATTGATTTATAGAAGCTGTCAAAGACTGGAAAGGAGTGAATTTAGTGAATCTCACGGAGAAAAAGAATATTGCTCTTTCAGAGCTTAAATATATTCAAGAAAATTTTGACGCTTGTTATAATGTGCTCTCACTTCTGAAAAATGAAGTAGAGAATGGGGCAATAACATTAAGCGAGCAAGAAGAAAAAGAATATAACGAGAAGTTAGAGAAAATTTCTGATATATCTATAAAAGTAAGTTCGTTATTTAATGCAACAAAACCTGTTGCTATTGCTAATACTGATAACATATTCGAGCTATTCGAAAAAGTTATTACTGGGTGTAAAGAATTAAAAGAATTATTTGAAGAAATACTCCCCGAAAATCCCTATCCATTAATGAAGCAGGGAATAGCAACGAACACACTCACGAAGCTGAAAAGTAAAAAGAATAATGTTGAAATCGACCCTATGACTGGGAACGGCATTATGACATGGAATGATTTTACTGTTACCATGAAAAACTTTTCAGAAATAGTAGGCTTTAGAACTTCAACTCATAAGCTCCTTGACTCGCTTTTAATAGAGTTCACGGAAACAGGCGGCAAAGATACGAAAATCACTCTGCCACTAAAAAAGTTCATGGAATTACGCGGATTAAAAGACGAAAAGACGGCGCGAAAACAAGTTGATGAGGATTTAGAAACACTCTACAACGCCTCAATATCTTTCACTCAAAAATTGAAAAATGGCAGAAAAAACCCTGATTATCATGATATGAGGCTTGTTATAGACAAGGGCATTAAGAGAGGAGTAATTCAGTGTGCTTTTCACCCCGACTTCTATAACCTCATGAACAGTTATTATCAGGTTATGCCAATGGCAAAAAAAGCACTTGCAATCAACGACAAACATAATCCGAACGCATATTATTTTCTGAAAGAAATGTGCGAACACGTGAATATGAATTACGGGAAGTCTAATCAAAATCTTATTTCAGTTATTACGTTCTTGAAATCCACGCCTGAAATACCGACTTACGAAGAAGTCAAAGCCAAAAAACAGGGACAGTATAGGCAATTAATAATTGAGCCGTTTTGGCGCGATATGGACGCTTTAGAAGCGATAAACGCAATAAAATGGGAATTTTGTCATAGCAACGGTTCACCATTGAGCAATGAAGAATTAGAAAAAATGGATTATGGTACATTCAGCAAACTATTAATCCATTTCGAGCTGATAGATTATCCGTCACGGGAGCTTCCCGACACACCCCAAAAAAGCCCGAAAAAAAGAGCTTCAAAAAATATAACTAAAAAGGCATGAACACTTATTGTTAATAAAAATCAGTATTTTATAAAATAAGTAACAA
>JAFVEW010000019.1 GCA_017475805.1 Synergistaceae bacterium
AGGTCAACCCTGACACGCAGATAATTGAAGACGTGAAATTTAAGACGTTCGGCTGTGCAAGTGCAATAGCGTCATCAAGTATGGCTACTGATATGATCAAGGGACGAACTATTGAAGACGCATGGAATTTGACAAATAACGCGGTGGCAGAAGCTCTTGACGGTTTACCTCCCATTAAAATGCACTGTTCTTTTCTTGCTGAAGAGGCAATTCATACGGCATTAAACGATTACCGCGCTAAACACGGCATGGAAATTATCCCTATGGAACATCACGACGAAGATTAAAAAATTAGGAGTTAGGAAGTAGGAAGTTTTTTTCTGCTTCCTAATTTTTATTTTTTGTTTCAAATAGCTTCAAAAAAAGTTTCGTCTTCTTTAATTTTTTCGTTATAGAAAATTACTTGACTAACAACGGATAGAGGCGAACCGCGTTTTAATTTTTCTTTCATTTCAGAGACTGCTTCGGGTTTACCTTGAAAAAAAACTTCGACACTGCGATCATATAGATTTTCAACGCTACCCGTGAGGCCAAGTCTTTCAGCCTGCTCGCAAGTCCAATATCTAAAGCCGACGTGTTGAACTCGCCCAGAGACCAAAGCTCGAACTCGAATAAAATCACTTTTATCTTCGTAACTAAAACTCATTTTTTCCAAACTCCTGCTTCAATTAATTGCGCTGTAACTTTTTTGTCCCAGTCTTTATTACTTTGAGGCGACGCCGGGCTCGGGTGCAAAATTTTTGTAATTTTAACGTCTAAGCCTTCCAACGCAAGCCGCGCTCTTTCTTCTGCAAAATTGCCGACACCTACGACAAATTCAGGCTTAAAAACTTCAATAATTTTTCTAAAACATTCATTGCAAACCTCAAATAAAACTTCACGCTCAGATTTTTTTAATTTATCTGGTGTTAAATTTCTGACGCGATTTTCGCCGCTTGCTTCTAAAAATAACAGCGGGCAATAATTCAAAACGAAATGTTCATCAAAAAATTTTTCAGTAGTTCCGAATTTTTTTTCAAATAAACCCCAAAGTCTTTTGCCGCTGACTTCAGAACGAGGACATTCAAGCCCGCGAACTTTGTATAATTCGTGTTCATTTTCAGGAGCGTTTACGTGAATGTCTTTGAGCTTCAAAAAATTTTTCACGGCTTCAACTTCTCCGAAAGGAACGCCTGTTTGTGCCATGCCCCAAGGGCCTGGATTCATTCCTAAAAAGACGACGCGCTTGTCATTTTCAGAATAACGTAAATATTTTTCAAGACCGTTCGCAGCATATCGCAATGGATTATAAACTATCGCAACCGGCGCAGAAAAATTCATGTCGTCAAGCTCGCCTGAGAGTTTTTCATAAAGATTTTTGATAATTAAATTATTTTTCATGATTTTATATTTTATAATTTTATTTGAGAGTTGACAAAATTAAGACTTAATTATAGAATCCCTTCTGTTGCGTTCCACAATAGCTCAATCGGCAGAGCGGGTGACTGTTAATCACTAGGTTCCAGGTTCGAGTCCTGGCTGTGGAGCCATTTTTTATGTCTAATAGCTCTTATCATGATTTTCTCTCACGATTTTTATCATTCAAATTTCTTAACCGTAACTAAAACCGTAGATAATTCTTTCGCTTGATTTTTATCTACGGTCGCATTAGTTAAACTCTCTCGCTATGCGCGTTTATGTTGCTTCATTTTTTCACGCTCCTTTCTTATTTCACGAACTTTTGAATAAGTGCCACTGCTACAGGCGCAATTATTGCCGCCGCCGTGAATAAAATCCCGAAGACCGTAAACCATTTATTCTGATAGTCTTTTATATCGTCCAGGCGTTTTTCAAGACCGATAAACGACATACTGAGAGCCTGTACAATAAACTGTGTATGGACGAAAAGGAATCCTTATAAATACTGAAATAAATTGTGCCTATACACAGAAAACTTTACACACTCAACGGAAAATAAAAGCAAAAAAATTGATACAAGTGCGTGGAAAGAATTTACATTGAAAGAATTATTTGGAGATTGCCATAGAGGACGACGCTTAAAACAGTCTGACCGCGTAGAGGGAACTATGCCGCTTGCTACTGCTGGCTTTGAAAATAATGGTATAGCGTCGTATATTAATAATCCCGAAATGGAAGTATTTGAAAACTGTTTGTCTATTGATATGTTCGGGAATTGTTTTTATCGTGATTATCAGTATAACGCCGATGATAATATACTTTCTTTTGGTAAGGACGGTACATCAAAAGAATGCTATAAATTTATAGCGGCTGTAATTAACCATGATAGTAAAAACTTTGATTTTAAGTTTCAGTATAGGCAGAATAATTATGAAAAACACGCTATAAAACTCCCTGCTACTTCCGACGGTAATCCGGATTGGAATTACATGGAAAATTATATGAAGACAATCGAGGCAAAAGCTCAAAAAAAATTAAGCGGGCTCTTGAATGATTAGGAGACGAGAAAAGGCAGCGGCGTTGCTATTCTCCATCGCTGCCTTCAATTTTATTATTCATTTCGCGCCACACGGAAATAGTAATCGGAATAGCCTGCAAAAATGCAAAAACATCCGCAACAGGCTGTGCAAGTTCAACACCTAAAAGTCCATAAAATTTTGAAAGAATTATTATCGCAGGTATAAAAAATATTCCTGAACGCGCCGAAGCCGTTATCGTCGCCCTGACTCCTTTTCCGATTGCTTGAAGCATCATGTTCGATAATACGATAAGAGCGTTAAGAGGCATCGAAAACATCTGCCAGCGGAGCGCAACACTTCCTATCGAAATTACCTCAATGTCATCGCGGAAAAATCTCACAATTTCTTCCGACATAAACGAACTCACAGCCGCGAGTAAAAGCAAAAATAAAGTTCCATAAAATACACAAAATTTATAGCCTTGTTTTACTCGCCCGTGAAGTCCTGCACCGTAATTGTAACTGCAAACGGGTTGATAACCTTGTCCGAAGCCGATTAATGCAGAGTTCGCGAACATCATAACGCGATTAACAACACTCATTCCTGCGATTGCAGCATCGCCCGCTATAGCTCCTGCTGTGCGGTTTAATAAAATGCTTGAAAAACTTATTAAGGCATTTCGAGCCAATGATGGTGTTCCGCCGTTAATAATTTCTAAAAGATAATGAGCGTTGAGTTTTATATTCTTAAAATGAAGATTTATATTCGCGCCTTTTGTCGTTCCGTAAAGCAAAATAAAAAAGCTCACGATTTGGCTTATTATCGTCGCAAGTGCAGCACCGCCGACGCCAAAATTAAATGTAAAAATTAATAGCGGGTCAAGAAAAATATTTAAGACTGCTCCGCTCACAAGGCCAAGCATAGCGTAAAAAGCCGCGCCCTGATAACGAAGCTGATTATTTATAACAAGCTGCGAAGTCATAAAAGGAGTGCCGATTAAAATTATTCTAAGATATTCGCAAGTATCTTTAATTGTAGTGTTCGTAGCTCCGAGCGTTGTTGCAAGGCTTGTCAAATTCGTAATTCCTAATATTAGCATCACAAGCCCGAGCAAAAAAGCTAAAGAAAATCCCGTTGAGGCCATTTCTTCAGCTTCATGAATTTCGCCAGCTCCTAATTTTCGTGAAACATAATTTCCTGAGCCATGCCCGCAGAAAAATCCTACAGCTTGAATAACATTCATAAACGGTAAAACTATACCGACAGCTGCCGTTGCCTGAGTTGAAATTCTCCCGACAAAAAAAGTATCAGCCATGTTATATAAATTCGTTACCATCATGCTTATAATCGTAGGAACTGAAAGAATACAAATTAATCGAGGAACGGGAGTTTTCGTTAAGTAATCATGCCGCGCTTCGAGTGCTGTCTTTGCCATTTTTTATTTCCACCTGTTGCTAAAATTAAAAATTCTGAAAAATATATCATAAATCTAAAAATTTTGGCC
>JAFVEW010000260.1 GCA_017475805.1 Synergistaceae bacterium
CGGCGACGGAAGCCGCGTTGAGGGCGTTATACCTCCTGTAGTTCCGAGACCTTCGTTTAACTTGAGAAAGAAAGCCTCCGCAGTTTTCTCGCTTGAGCAATATGTTCAAAGCGGGCGCGCTCTTGCCAGCGACGTCGAAATTATTCGTGAAGCCGTCAAAGCACGCAAAAATATTTTGGTCGTCGGCGGTACAGGTACGGGCAAATCGACTTTCGTAAACGCTATCATTAATGAAATCAAATTATTAACCCCTCAGCATAGATTATTAATTCTCGAAGACACGCAGGAGCTTCAATGTTCGGCCAAAAATTATGTCGCAATGAGAACGAACGACAATATTTCAATGCAGGATTTATTGAAAATCACAATGCGCCAGCGTCCCGACAGAATTTTAATCGGCGAAGTTCGCGGCAAAGAAGCCTTAGACATGATTAAAGCATGGAACACAGGACACCCGGGCGGAGTCTGCACAGTTCACGCTAACGACGCACGCGCAGGCTTATTGAGAATCGAGCAGCTGATTTCAGAAGTTTCGCAAGCTCCCATGAGAGAACTTGTAGCAGAAGCCATTGACTTAGTTATCTTTTTAGTGAGAGACCCTAAGATCGGCCCTAAACTTGCTGAACTTATCGCAGTAGACGGATACAAAGACGGCGATTATGTCTTCAGGTATCTGCGTAAAAGAGAAGATTAGAGATTAAGAATCGTGAATTAAAAAATAAATTTGAGATTCTTATCCTTTATTCTTAAATAAATTTTTTTGCATTATTTTTTCATTTTGAAAGGAGTTTTTATTATGTTTTTCAAAAGTCTTTACAAGCACCGTGTAGCTATTTTTGTGGTTCTTTTCGTTTTCGCTCTTCTTGCTGTTCCGTTTTCGGCTCAAGCAAAAGATGCCGGCAGCACTGATAAGGTGCCATGGGAAGGTTCACTTAAGTCTCTCGTCGAGGTCATCTCAGGACCTACAGCTCTTTATGTTTCGATGATCGGCCTTTTCTTTGCAGGCGGTTATTTAATTTTCGGCGGAGAACTTGGGCCCTTCACGAGAATGATTATGATGGTCGTGCTTGTTGGTTCAACTCTTACGGGAATTTCAAACCTCGTCTTAAAGTTCGTCAACGAGGGCTGCATGCTTCTTTAATGATCAACTCATGGAAGAAGAAATAAGAGTAGCACCTTTACGAAGAAGTTTAACGCGGCCTCGACTGATTTTCGGTTGCGACCGTGTGCCTTTTTTGTTGTTAGTTTTAGTCTGCGTTGCTCTGGGACTTCCCGGAGGTCTTGCGGCAGGAAATTATGTCAACGCTGCTTTATCAGTTGTAATTTTCGTTGTCGGGATCAAATTTCTTGCGGCGATGACAAAATATGACCCCGATGCTCTGCCTGTTTTCAGACGCGCGATGAGATACAACGACAAATATTCAGCTACTTCAAAGGCATTACACCCGGATAGGAAATTTTAGTTTTAATTTTAATTTTTAAGGAGGGCTCAAAATGGCAAAAAAGCCAGAAGGAAACGGTTTTGCGGAACTGCTTCGTTATTCACACATGGTAGCTCCCGAGGTGATGGGATTGAAAGACGGCGGCTTTCTCGCAGGCTTCTGGCTTGCCGGGCCCGATCTTGAAAGTTCTACGGCACGTGAGCTTGAACACTTAGGCGCGATGATTTCTCACACGATTTCACAGCTTGACGTTCGTTGGTGCGTTCATTTTGAATTTTTCAGACGTGAAGTCCGTGAATATCCTGACGGAGATTTTAGCGAAACTACGACAAAGTTAATAGATTTAGAACGCGACGCCCAATTTCATCAAGAAGGCGGACATTTTGAATCTGTTCAGGCGATGTTTATAAGTTACGTGCCTCCGGCTTTTGAAAAAAATAAAATCGTTCAAAAGTTGCGGCGGCTTTTTTTCGGAATAATAAAGAGTGATGAAGACGCTCTTCTTGAACGTCAGCTTGGACGTTTTGAAGCTGTAATGAAACGCCTTCACGACTCATTATCATTAAGTATGAAAGTCCGTCGAATGACTTTCAATCCTGACAGCAGAAATAGATGTTCAGGAACTTCGGAACTTTTAGAGGCTGTCAATGCCTGCGTAAACGGCTACTGGCACCCGACGAGGCTTCCTGCGTTCCCGTATTATCTTGACTGTTTTTTGGCCCGCGACTGCATAAACGGCGATATGCTTCACTATAATAACGAATATATTCAGTGTATCTCGCTTATGAATTACCCGGCCGGAACGTTCCCGACGATGTTATACGGTCTTCAGACTATGCCTGTTGAATTTCGATGGTCAAATAGATTTTTATTGACTGATATTCAGGATTCAATTTCTCAAATGGAAAGCAAGAGAAGGCAATGGGAGCAGAAAGTCAAGAGCTTTTCTTCACAGCTTACAGGCAATGAAGGCGGCAGAATCGACAGGGACGCTGCCTCAATGGTCGAAGACTTGGAGATGGCTTTGAAAGACGCCCGAAGCGGCGATATGTCTTACGGAAATCACACTTCGACAGTAATTTTGAGGCACAAAGACCCTCAAATTTTAGCTGAAACTTCGCGTGAAATCTTGAAAGTTTTTGAGCGCGCCGGTTGTTCTGCTAAGATTGAAGACATTAATAATCTTGAAGCCTTTTTAGGTTCGCTTCCCGGTCATGGCCAAGAAAACGTCCGTAAACCTTTAATAACGAGCGTTAATTTCTCTGATATTGTTCCGCTTTCAACAGAGTGGCTCGGCTCGCGGACTTGTCCGTGTCCTTTCTATCCGCCTAATTCTCCGGCCTTGTTAATGGCTGCTGCGAGCGGCGGGAGTCCTTTCTCGTTGAATCTTCACAGCGGCGACTTGGGACACACTTTAATTTTAGGGCCGACGGGTTCAGGAAAATCGACTCTTTTAGCGACAATAGCGGCTCAATTCCAACGATATAGAAACGGTCAATTATTTTTCTTCGATAACGGCCGCTCGATATTCCCACTTTGCGAATCGCTTGATAACTCTGTCTTTTACGACTTGGGCAAGGCCGAAGGCGAAATCAGTTTATGTCCGCTTGCTGAAATCGACGACCCTGACGTCATGCTTTGGGCTTCGGAATGGATCGAAATGTTAGTTGAGCTTGTTTCGCCGGGACTTGTAACTCCGCAGAGAAGAATTTTATTAAATGAAGCTCTGAGAAATTTAGCGGCAAGCACGAGCAAACCCGAAGAAAGAACTTTAACCGAATATATAACTTCGATTCAGGATAAAGAAATTAAAGCGGCTCTCGGCTATTACAGCTTGAGTCAAAACGGCGGATATATTCTTGACGGCGATAGAAACGACATCAGCTACTCGGGTTTCAATGTTTTCGAGATCGGTGCTCTTCTTGAACGCGACAAAATAGCTCCGGCTGTCTTAACATATTTATTCTTCCAAATTCAAAGAAGATTAAAAGGTGCTCCGTCGCTCTTAGTCGTTGATGAGGCATGGACAGCACTTAGAGATCCGTTATTTGCTGACAAAATTCGCGGCTGGTTAAAGACATTCAGAAAATTAAATTGCGCCGTTATCTTGGCTACTCAGTCAATCGCCGACGTTGTCAACAGTACTATTAGAGACCCGGTCTTTGAGAGCTGCCCGACGAAAATTTTACTTGCTAACCCCGACGCAAGAGGCGAACAGTTAGGAGCTTTCTATCGTGAATTTTTACAGCTCAACGAACGTCAAATTAATTTGCTTGCTCACATGGTCAGAAAGCGTGAATATTACATGATTTCACCTGACGGCCGGCGGGTTTTCAATTTAGGACTCGGCCCTGTAGCACTTGCCTTTGTCGGTGCAAGCAGCGGCGATGAACTTTCGATGGTCGAGAGTTTGAAAGCCTCTTACGGGCGCAAATGGCCTGCTGAATGGTTAAAAATTCGCGGAATGCCGGACTGGGCTGAAGAGTGGCTGAAACTTGATGAAAAAATGCACTCGAAAGAAGGTGCTGAAATTGCGTCGTAGATTAATCGCGATTTTAGTTTTAACGTGTTTACTAAGCTCTCTGTTTGAGCCTGTTGTTGCTAATGCTAAGAACATCGCGCCGGACTGGTGGCCATACTGGGAAGTCTTCGGCAAGAAGGATAAATGTCCCGTTGACGACGGAACGAAATGGCACGCAAAATACTGTAGCTGCTGGATGCCTTTGGGCTGGGCGTTTGAGCCTATAAAATATACTTCTCAAAAGAAATGGCGTAATGCTCAATTTGAACGTTTCTGGAAATGGTGGTCGCGTATCGAATTAAATTATGACTCCATGATCCGCACTGAAGAAAGCGAAGCAAAATACAGTTCCGACTCAGATAAAATCATGCAGCAAAGCGACGCTCTCTTAAAGGCGGCTAATGCTCTGTGCGTAGCTGATAATTTTGATAACGCGTTCGCCGTTTATTTTCCTGATTACGTCGATTTTGTGTCAGCGTCGGTTGAAGAATTAAGACTCGTTCAGCAATGGATTAATTTAGAAAATGCTTGGGTCATAAGTCTTGCAAGATACGGCCAAAGCCGCGAAGCTGAACAGAAAGAACTCGATGAACTTTACAAGCTGATATGGGAAAACGAAAACGCCATTGCCAAAGCTGAAGACGTTATAAAGCAGATTATCGGATTCAAACTCGGCGGCGTTGTTGATTTTATTTTCGGACAGCTTCAAACTTTGCTTGGCTATTTCAAAAATTTTAACGAGAACATTAAGAAATTTTTTGGGGACATAGGAGAACTTCTTGGACCGGCAATCGAGAAGATCCAGGATATTGCAAAAACCATGACCGACGTTATGCAGCAGCTTCAAAACAAGCTCGACAGCATTAAGACCATGATCTCAAATACTATCGGCAAGCTGCCCCTTTTCGGCGAGAAGCTGGCTGACTACATAAATGAAAGGATTGACATCGAAAAAATCAAAAAGGAGTTCTCAGGTCAGCTGAGTCCAGAAAACTTTATAAAGCCTATGAAGGATATGTTCAAGAACCTTGAGAATTTTGATGTCGAGGACTTTCTCAAAGGTCAATGGAAAGACCTTATTGAAAAAGTTTTATCCAAACTCGGCGCGGTCGGAGATATTTTGAAAGAATTGGCAAGTTTAGACCCGTTAAAGGCTTATAAATACGGTCAGACACAGGCACTTCAAGCCGTCGGAAGCCAGGCCGCGCATATGGCTCTTGTTACCAACAGAACCAGCAGGGAACTTGCCGGATTTATGGAAATGCAGCTCACCGCAGAACACACGAGGGTAGCACGCAAGACCGCAGTCCGTAACAATATGATAATCGCCGGCAACAAAGCCAAGACGGCTAAGGGCAATAAAAAAGTCAAATTAGGCTTTAATTAAAAAGGAGAGATGAAAATTATGAGCAAATCCTTGTTAAAAATTATTTCGCTAAGTTTGATTTTCGTCCTCGTTACGCCGATTTTCTATGACGCTTTTAATGCCAGAATTGTCTTTGCTGATGAAGGAGTGAAAGGCGATCTTCCAATGGAAAGGGTCAGGAAAGATCTTTATTTCCGCATGGTCGAGCTTTGCTGGCCTAAATATCTTCAGAAATTAATAAGATTTCTTGCAAACTGGGCGATTGATAAAGTCGGCGAGGGAATTTTACGCGCTATTCCTTATATTGGCAGCTTATTAGGAGATATGTGGGATAAAATTGAAGTCTTCCGCGATAAAGTTGACTTCCCGATATTTCCGCGATGCGACTGCAAGAACGAAAAAAACACGCATGACTCGGCATGGCTGCCTTTGAACTGGATGTTTTCACAGCACTACATCAAAGACCATATTAAAGATGACCGCATGACAAAACAATTTCCGCAATGGGAGGGGAAACAGCACCCGATGTTTCTGTCAGCCGACGTAAAAACCGTAGGGAGACCGTGGGGATGGCCGGGAGAGAAGATAAAGTCTCACAGTCCTCTTGCTAATGCAACAGATAACTTTAAGAGCAGTTTGAAGAAGTATGATTCTTTCATAGCCAGTGGTACGGGAGATTTTTATAAAGTTTATCCCGATTACAGCGGCTTTACGTCTGTTATAGACGAACAGCAGAGGCTCGCGGACAGATGGCGGCAAAATCAAATTGGTTATATGAAATTTATAAATAGCATTGCAAACCTTACATATGGTGATGTCATGAACTGGCGTGAGAGCGCATTTAACGATATTTTTTCTGCCGTCAACCGCGACATACCTTTCGATAAAAAAACACCCAAGGAGGAAGACAATGAGTGGTGGGATCCTCTGGAATGGTTTAAGGAGATTAAAAAAGTCGAAACGAGTGAGGATAAAAAGAATATGTCGTTAGGGCAGACCGTGGCGTTACAGCGTGTAACCGTCAGCGTAAAACTTCTTGACGAGCAGATTGACGCTAATTTTCATACGGCTTTTGCGCTTAATGAAGTTACATCGAGGGCTATGCAGAACAAAAAATCAACGAGACAGGCATTCCATAAGAATGTTGATTTGATGGGACATCACGCGGCAACAAAGAAAGTTACAAGCAAAAAGACAAAGCTGGGGTTTAATTAAAATGAAGACAAAAATAATTATCTCCGTATTTATCGTTCTATTGCTCGCCCGTGCCGGAGAGTGCCTGATGGCTCAGGAACCGGCGCAGATTGCGATAGCTGTAATGATTCAGGAAGAAATAAAGACGCTGGAAAAAATTCTTAATAATCAGGATCAAATGCTCAAGCGTTGGGACACGTCAAGCTCGGAATACGAAAACATGAAAAAATACCGCAACCAGATCATTGACAAAATAAAAGCCCTGAGACAGGAATTGTCAAACGCCGGCGGGTTAAATCACCTGAAGTCAGATATTGAGAGTGAATTGAAAAAACGCCACCCGGATTGGAAGGACGGTCTGACTATCGACCAAGTGAAGAAAAGACAGTCGGAGCGTGAAACGGAATGGAAAAAGACAGTCAATGCTTATATGCAGTCATTAAAGAGAACTCAGGACTTAAATTACTCTTCTTGGATGGATAGAAGCAAACTTTGGGAAATTCTCAAGAAGCCCAACGGTCAGACGCAGGCTATTCAAGCTCTGGGCGGCTTTATTGAACATACCAACACCATGATGGTATTGAATGAGCAGGCTATACAGGCGTTCGTTACCATGTTCGCTGAATACGAACGCGACGAAATGGACGAGCGCCAGGATTTCGGCAAGGCGACCCTTGAAGTCTGTTCAAAGCTGAAAGCACACAATCCGAAAACAAAGAAATGCAAGCTGGGATTTTAATCATGAAAAATTTTATTGCGTCTGCGTTTGTATTTATTTTCCTGTTTTCGTGCGCCAGTGCGGTTTATGCCGATGCTGCTGATGATTTGCGTGAAGAAATTGAGAGGCAGCTCGGGGATAATTCAATGGACATCGGGGACTGGGTTGAGCGGGCCGTTTCTGAGGACATAAGCGTTGACATAGGTCCAGAAAATGAAATATCAAAAGACAAAACGTCGGGTGATAAATCAGGCGATCAAAAATCAAACGATAAAGTCGTGTGGGCGCAGGAGCCTTCACAGCTTGCCATAACCATTCTGACTTATGCCGAAATGAAAACGCTTCAGACAATCGAGGAAGACCAGCAGAAAATGATTAAAAAATGGAACAGCGGGCAGATTGAGTCCAGACGCAATAAAATTATCAATCACATCAAGAACGGCAGGGACATCTTAGCCAAATCCCCGGCGTTTAACCATTACGCGCAGGACATTGACGCGAAGATGTCAGCCCGTTATCCGGATTGGAAGCCTCTCATGACTATTGATGAAATGGCAAAGCGTATCAACGAGCGCAATAATAAATGGAAAGAGAGTCTAAAAGTTTATCTGAAGTCGATGAACGCGACAACTTCACATTTAGCTGATGATTTAGATATGCGTAATGAGTTATTGAAAATAATCAAGAAGCCCGAAGGCCAGACGCAGGCGTTGCAGGCGATAGGCGGATATTTCGACCATATGAATATGATGTTGACGCGCGATGAAACGACTATTCAGAGTCTTATAACGGTAATGATGGAACGCAAGCGCGATATTCAAGACGAACGCAATGATTTAGATAACGCTGTAAAAGAGGCAGGGACTTCGATAAAAAAATTCTCGCCTAAATCTAAGAAAAAATACAAGATAGGATTTTGAGAATGTCAAAAAAAATTTTTAGCTTAATTATATTTTTATTGTTAATAATTTCGGCTTCGCAAGCCTTTGCTGATGAGGCGAGCGTCGGGGCTGCTGTCGATTTTGCCGCGACAATATTTTCGACAAGTACGGCGACCGCAATATTAAACATAGCGCGCAGTTTGTTTATTTTCCTTGCTATGTTGTCGATAGCGTTGGGCTTGATACGAATGTTATTAACGGGTGAAGCCAACGTCGGAGCTTTAATAGTTCATATTGCAAAGTGGGCAATATACGGCGGAATTTTTATTTGGATAATGTCCGACCTTCCGAACGCGACTTTTATTCCTAAAATAATAGTAAACTCTTTTATTAATATTGCAGGCAAAACCGGCGGCGAAGTCAGTGTTGCTCCTGATGATATTTTAGCGTCAGGCATAAGGATTTACGGAATTATAGTTGAGCGCGGCTGGAATGCAGGCTGGGGCGACTTTTTAGGGATAACTTTCATCGGCATAATTATTTTAGTTGTCGTTGCAATGATAGCCGGATATATCGCCGTTGCTATTGTCGAAATGCACTTAGTAATTTGCGGCGGCGCGGTCTTGTTAGGCTTCGGAGGCTTTGAATATACCCGCGACATAGCTTTAAGTTATTTGCGCTATGCAATTTCTGTCGGAATAAAACTTTTAATGATTACGATAGTTTATGCGCTTGCTGTAAAACTTGTGCCGGAGTGGGAAAAAAGTTTTGCGGATTCAAAAGATATGTCAGCTCTTATCACAGGCGCGGGACAAATTTTAGGCGGAACAATTTGTGTCTTAATGATAGTGAAAATTATCCCGAATATAGCGCAGTCAATAGTCAATAACGCTGTGATGTCGTTCGGTCATAATGCTCCGCAAGTCGGCTACACTTCATACGTAGAAACAAGAGGCACACCTTGGGGGTATCCGGGTTCGTTCATGAGCAGCATCGCAAATTCTTTCAGGGGTTCAAGCTCAACAGCCGGAGGAAATTACTCAGCTATTCAAGCTCAAGGACAAGTTGCAGGCTACACCGCAAGAGCTGATGAAGTTATGTTCAATGAAGGAGGAGGCATTAATCAAACTCAAGTTAGACCTCAGACGGGACAAGCTCCTCAGGCACGGCCGGAGACATTTACTCATTACGTACCGCCGGCAGGCGCAGCAAGCACAGCACAGAGAACGGCAACGACTCGAAATGTCAGCACCGTAGGCGGCGCAAATAGAGTCGTTTCAGCTCCGTCCGTTTCAGGCGACACAGGCAATAACATTAGCAGTGCTAAGAGAAGGTAAATTTTAATTTTTTAATTGGGAGTGAAAGAGCCTAAAATGTTATTTGGTAGCAAAAAAGAAAAGGAACAACAAGAACAGGAAAACCCTTATCTCTCAGCTCGTAGAGAATACGGCGACAGATACGGCGCGGCTGTCAATGAAGCAGCACGATGGAGACAAATTTGTTTCTTGTTGTTGATGTTGTCTTTAGCTTTTGGAGCGATGATGATATGGCAGTCAAGCCAAAATAAAGTCATTCCATATGTTGTTCAGGTCGATAAACAGGGCTACACTGTTGCAATAAAACAAGGAACAGAAGTTACTCAGACTGATACAAGAGTAATTATTGCAGCGTTAAGCCGCTTTATCACGAACTTTAAGACGGTGGTGGCAGACCAATATGCACAACGTAGAATGGTCGATGAAGTTTATAACTATCTTGCTCAGAGCAGCTCGGCTGAAAACGTAGTAACGCATTATTACCGCGAAAATAATCCATTTGAGGCTAAGCGTACTATTTTAGTTGAAATAATTTCTGTTTTAGGTGTTGGTACAGACGGTAAATCTTGGCAAGTTCTTTGGACAGAAAAAGAAGTTATAGGCGGAACTGTTACGAATACGACAGAGTGGCGCGCGATTATATCGATAGGTCTCTCGCCGCTTCAAAATATGGCTGACATTATTAAAAATCCGCTTGGAATTTATGTAAAAGAGCTCAACATGGCTCAAGACGTTGTAAATGATTAAGAAAGGTTGTTAGTTATGAAATTAGTTAGAATTGTTTGTGTTTCTTCGTTGCTTTTGTGCCTTTTATCGGCTGTGAGCTTTGCCGCAACGCCCGGTTATGACCCTGAGACGGGACAAATTATTTTGCCGTCCGAAACGACTTTAGGCGACGAATATAATTATCTGTATCAGCAGCCGCAGCAAACTTTAGTTGAAACAACTCCCGAAATGACCGACGCTGAATATCAGCAGTATCAAAACGATCTCGAAGAAGCCCGCGAAGAACGCGCCCGTATTCAGCAATGGGAAAAAATGGATAAAGAAATTAAACTTCGACGTTATGACGAAATGGTCTTTGACATTCGCAAAGATTTTGAAGGTGCTAAGACAGCGACTAATCCTTTCGTCGGCGAACAAGGCTATGTAATTTACCCTTACGGCGAAGTCGTGCCGATTATAACTTGCAGACCGTTAAGAATGACCGATATAGCTCTTGAGCCAGGCGAGTCAATAATGGGGATTCATGCAGGCGACACAACCCGCTGGCAGTTTGCTCCTTCGCAGTCAATGAAAAACGGTCTTTCTGTTTCTCATATAGTCGTCAAGCCTTTACAGCCCGGAATATCTACGAATTTATTGATTCACACGGACAGAAGAACATATAATCTTGATTTCACGTCTACTGATGAGAATACTTATCTTAGAGGCGTTGCATTTTCGTATCAGCAAACAGATTTATCAAGCCTTTTTGTAAATAATTCTTCTAATTTCAGGACTAATAATAATAACAATGCTCAGTCTAACAAAGCTCTTGAAGACGAAATTCAATCAGGCATGGACGGCGTAGACCTTGAAGACCTTTACACTCAATATCAAATTGAAAATAAAAAGAAAGTCGATTGGAGTCCGACTGCTGTATTCGATGACGGAACAAAAACTTATATCCGTATGCCCGTGAGATTTAGCGAAACTCCTGCGTTTTATATAGTTTTAGATAAAAAGGCCACGCTCGCTAATTATCGCGTTAAGGGACGTTACTATATTGTCGATAGACTTTTTGATAAAGCATATTTAAGAGTAGCTTCAAAAACCGTTACAATTACGCGCAAAGATAAATTAGTTGACTCGAATATTTTAGCTAACCGTGAAGACGAAATTATTAGACAAGTAGAAAAACGAGGTGTACGCAGGTAATATGGAAGAAAAAGAAAACGATTTTGAACAGCAAGGGCTTGACCGTTTCACGCCTAAGGGAAGCGACTCGCTGAAAAATACTAAATCTTCCTCAAAGCGTATCGCTATGTTCATGTTCTTGGGCGCGGGAGCTTTGTTTACGCTTGTTACTGCCGCTATCATGGGCTCTCAAGAGGTCATCAAAGGCGGAACGCCTCCTGACGCTATCGTAAGTCCTTCGCCGGGAGCACGCGCTATTATTCCGTCAATAGAGCTCCGTAATCCTGACCCTGAGCCTGAAGAACAGGAAGATTTAACAACGAGCCAAGCACTTGAACAGGCTAATCAAAATTTGCCGAGCCTGCCTACGCAAACTTTGCCTGTAGTTGTTCCGCAGCAAGTTCCGCAAGTTCAGCGCAATGTCGTTCGAGCTTACGGACGCAGAAATACTCAGCAGATACCTTTTCTATCTCAGGCAAGGAGAGCGGCTCACGAACAACGAATGGCAGCAGCAGCGGCTCAAACTTCAGTCGGCGGCGGAGGAGCGTCTAATCCTATGGCAGCTATTGACGCGCTTGATGCTTCACTTTCAAACGGCGAGGCGAGCATGACTCCCGGCATGGACATGAATATGGATATGGGCTCAACTTCAAGTTCGTCGGAATTTTCTTCATTAACGGACCCTAACGGCTGGGCCAGAAAAGACGCGTTCTTGAATCAGCCTCTACCTGAGGGATATTCAAGGCATACGGTAACAGAAGCGAGAAGCGATTTTGAAGTCAAAGCCGGGACTGTAATTCCGTGTGTTTTAATCTCGGGATTAAATTCAGATTTGCCCGGCAACGCGATTGCGCAGGTTTCTGAAAACGTTTGGGACACAACAACAGGAAGATATTTATTAATTCCGCGAGGCTCAAGATTAATCGGAACTTATGATAACCAAATTTCATACGGACAAAATCGCGCGCTTGTAATTTGGAGCAGATTAATTTTCCCTGACGGCTCGTCAATAATGCTCGATAACTTGAAAGGTGCTGACCAGTCAGGCTATGCAGGCTTCAAAGATCGAGTAAATAAACATTGGGGTTCGTTAATAACCTCCGCGCTGCTTATCTCATTAATCGGTGCCGGCGTTGAGCTTGCTGAACCTAACAACAATAACAACAACAATA
>JAFVEW010000261.1 GCA_017475805.1 Synergistaceae bacterium
TACTTTAATTTTAGATGATTTTTACTTTATCTACGTTCGTTTATGGTAATAATATACACCATTTTTTGACATTTGCAAGTACTTTATAAACGACACAAAACAGACACAAAAAAAGACAAAATAAATTAATAACGGGCGCAAAATTCGCTGCGTTCTGAATCCGGAAGCAATATCACATAGGCAAGTTTATTGGCAAATTCTTGACGGTATCTCGTAACAGTTCGAGTCGAAACTCCGTAACGTGTCGCAACGAAATTCAGCTTTGATAAATATCTAGACGTTGGATTACTCACAAATTTAACATAGTCTACTACAATGCCCCAGTATCTTTTATCTGCTTTCTTAAAATCTTGAGTTGCTAAATTCACGTGAGCCCAGCCGCCTGCAAGTTTCACACTTTCATCAAAATATTCACGGTCATATACAATTCGTTCAGCTTCTGTTTCGTCGCTTCTAGTTGTTGGCTTAAAATCATCGGGCATAGGAACTCGTTTTGTGTTCATCATCTCGTGAATCATTTTAGAATCTGGACTTTCGGCTTCTCCTAGCAATATGCTAAATCCCTGCGGATGGCACGAGATTAAAAGCTCAATAAGGTTCGCGACACGTTCTAGACTTTTATAATAACCATTTTGAGATTTACACATTTTTCATTCATTCCCCTTTTTCAGATATTTTAGTAAGAATCAATTTAGTTTTTGCAATTTTGCCGTAAACTCTTGCGACGTGCAATTCGTCAATTTGAGTATCATCTTTTATTATACCCGCGCGAGCTAAACAGTCTTGAATTGACTTAACTCTGTTATCAATATCCCAGCGGCGTTTGCTCGTTGCAGTAAACATCAATGTTAAAGCGCAACGCCCCGAATAAGGCCATTCACGCGCGCGACAACGCGATATTTTATTCACGACGTATTCTTGATAGTCTGCGCACTCTTTCGTGCGAAATTTGCGCCCTCTGACGTTCCCGTACATATGATTTACTGTTGGGGGTAAGCCGTCCAGTTCGATATTTAATAATTCGTTCTTATTCTTGCTATTTTCGTTCATAAAAAAGCCTCCAGTGCTGAATATTTTTTATTCTCTGTATAAATCCCTATGGTGTTCTCTGTAATTTCTATTACTCTTATTTGCAGAATATACGCAAAATTTATTTGACACGGACAGGGGGAGAAATAATGTTAAATAATATATAAATATTTATAAATACTATATTTAATTTGACACACACCGTGTCAAATCCCGTGTCAAATCCCTTAATTTCCCTCGTAGCAAGCATTTACGGATTTAACACGCTTTTTGACACAGCCCGTGTCAAATTCTTTTTTAGTGTTAATCAATGTTTACGCAGTTCCCTAAATTTATTTGACATAGCTCCGTGTCAAATCATTTTTAGCATTCATCTACATTTTAGCGTTATTTGACATAAATTCTCCCCTCTACTATAGCCGTTAGTCTGAAAATCTCACAATCGAATATTCGACGTTTTTAGTTGTTCCGCGCTTTTTCAGCTTCCCGCTTTCAAGAAATTCTGTGATTATTTTTCGATATAACCGTTCTGACACTTCGACGCCGTTAAATTCGGACATATAGACGTCGGACGCTGAAAACCATTCTCCGTTATCAAACGTCCTTTCTAAGTAATTCCAAACTGCGACGCGGGCATTAGTACTTTCATCAGGGCTAAAATTAGTTGCGATAACAGGCCGTCCGTATAGATCGTGAGTGATTTTGAAGTTGAAAGGCTTCGTTGCCCTAAACCAAGTTTTAAGCGTGCGAACTTGTAAATTCTTCTCTTCACTGATATTTGAGATTGTTTCGATAGGCTCAATTCCGATAATCAAGCCGACTAAACGATTGAAAATACTCGATCCGATAACATCATCTTGATTTAGTAATTGCCCTCTATCTTTCGACGCTCTTTTTCGGCTATGATGATTTAGTATAATGGCAATATTCCCTAGTCTTGCAATATTAGTCAATTCCCTAATAATCGGCTTCATTTCACTCGCTTTATTTTCGTCGCTCTCGTGGAACGATGAGAAAGTATCAAAGAAGATTATATCAGGTTTTACAGTGTTTATAATATCTTTGACGTTTACAAGTCCTTCAGGCTCATCAAGCATTAGACTTTTTGCTTTGCTTTCATAGCGATATTGATCGACGACGACAGCGTTTTCAGGCGCGACATCCCACTTAAATGAAGTGCTGCGTCTAATGAGTAATTCGTATCCGGCTTCAGCAGAGAAGATTAAGCATTTTCTAGCGGGCTCATCATCTTTCAGGCCGTTAAAAAAATTGCCTCCGACGCTTAAGTCTGAAACTATTTTTTGCATAAAGATAGTTTTACCAGTTCCAGGCGGGGCAACAATCGATGAAACGAAACCGCGCGGAAATATACCACCGATATATTCTTGAGGCGGTAATTGTATTTTCGGATCTATTTTTTCTAAAAGCTGCGTCAATTCTAAGTGATTAAGATATTTTTCGCGAGTATCTTTATCCATCAAGAATTGTTTAACGCCGTTTTCGCCTTCTAACATAGCTTCTCTAGCGGCTTCATCACCGAATGTTATAGCATAGTCGTCCCAATCTGAACCTTCGGGATTATCTCTATTGAAAGAAGGCGCGACATAGCCTATAATTAGCTTATTCATAAGCAATTTCTCAGCTGTATCGATACCCGGATTATAGCCTTTTTTCTTGAAAGTAGCTAAGTCGTTATCGGCCATTACGATAAATTTTCTATCCGGGTATTTTGTTCGTAAATTTGTAATTACGGCTTCCATATTCCCGCAATTCATAGCGGCGACACAAGGATTCCCCGTTACTTGAAAGATTTTAGCGGTAGTTGCATACCCTTCAGCAACGAAAATAGGCTTGTTATCGCCGTTTGCAAGAGTATTTAATCCAATGGAGAAAAACGCCCCCGTTGTAGAAGTTCCGCCATAGAAACGTTTTACGCCGTCAGGTCTGATAGTTTGCAAGGATTGTAATTTACCGTCAATATTCCGAAGCGGAACTAATAACAAATTAGCGACTTCATCTAATTTTAGGCCGTAACTTTTTACTTGTTTTTTATCTAAATAAGTGTGGTATGCAACATTGTCTGAAGCATTTTGAAAGTACTCATAAGCCTTATCGATAGCTTCAGCGCGTTGTTGAGCTAATTCAGCCTCGTGTTGTTTTCTGTTTTCTTCCCATTTTTTAATATCAAAGTCAGGTAGTTCGGAACGTTCAAAACCTTTCATAGACCAGTTAAATCTAGCGTTAGGGTTAGCCCAATCTTGCAAAAAACCTGCGGGTATTCCGTCAGTGTGAATAACGTAAGCTCCGTCGCTGCTGCCGTTTTTCCTACCTTCAATTTGATAACGATGAATTTTGTCATCAAGGATTAAATAAGTATCTCTAGACTTTGCCGGGTATATTCCATTTTCGCGCATAAACGCTAAGACTTGTTCTCTTATCTCATCAAAGCTAAAGAGATTGTGATTATAAAGATTCAAGATTTTTTCCTCCTAAGGGGGGAGGCAAGCAGCGTTAAAAAAATGGTATTTCTTCAACGTTGCCGCCAAAATTAGTATTTTCGGGCGTGAAAAGATTCTCGAAATTCTCAAAAGAGTTATTTTGTTGCTGTGTTTGTTGCTGCTGAGCTTGTGTTGATTGTTGCGCTTGTTGTTGCTGCTGCTTAGGTTTAGCAAAAGAAATTTTGATGACGTCTGAACCTTCGCGCGCTTCTATACCAGCAGGATTAAACGTTTTTTTGAGTAAGAGATAACTGTAAGAATTGCCGTTGTTGTCAGTATCTTTCCAGATTACGCCGACATTTTCCCACTTGGTTTTTTCTTGCCCGTTACGGTCTTTGTATTTGCCCGTCGCAACGATACAATCATAGACTTTAGTTGCCATTATTTTTCTCCTTTCTCGATTTCGAGTTCTTTCAGCTTGTTTTGAATCGATAACTGTTCCGCCAATGCTTCAATGTGTTGTGCTTTTGCACTGATATAATCAGCAAGTGAGTCGGCCAATGTGTAAAAGCACAAACCGCAAAAAAACGCGATAATGATACCCATTATTTACTCA
>JAFVEW010000262.1 GCA_017475805.1 Synergistaceae bacterium
ATCAATCACAATCACAGCAGGGTCAAGAAGTTTTGATTTTATATGAGGGGCTATAGCCCTTAATGCAATTCCGCAAGCTGATACAAAAATAACTGCGCTTGAATTACTAAAAATTTTTTCTGTCCATTTAGTTAAAGGCGCGTCAATTTTCTCTAAATTTTCATCGATAAAACGCTCAGGAACAAAGATTTTAGCGTCAATAAATTCTGAAATTTTTTTTGCTAAATTAATTCCATTTTTAGTAAAAGCCGCGACTACAATTTTATTTTCTGAAGCCATGAGAAAAATTTTTGTCGTAAAGTTTTGATTTTGTATGTATCTCTTTATCTAAAAAATCTCCGGCTAAGATTAGCGCAGTCTTGTTAATGCCTGCTTCTTTAGCAAGAGCCGGTAGAGTTTCTAAAGTTCCTTTTACAATTTTTTCATCAGGCCACGACGCTTTATATACTAATGCCGCAGGAGTTTTTGGTAAGTAATTTTTAGATATTAATTCATCGCAAGCCTTTGCAATCATGCCTGCCGACAAAAATAAAACGACTGAGGGCTTACTGTCTGGCGCAGGAGTTCTGCCTTCAACGCGCGAAATTAAAAGTGATTGTGTAATCTCTGGTATCATAAATTCTGTTTTTAGAGCTGCAGACGCAGCAAATAGCGAACTTACGCCTGGAATAATCTCAAACGGAATTTTATTTTTATCCAAAAATTCAATTTGTTCACGAATTGCACCGTAAAGCGCGGGGTCTCCTGAATGAAGCCTGACAGTTACTAAATTTTTTTCATGTCCTTCGATTAATTTTTCAGAAATTTCTTCTAAAGTCATTGCTGCACTGTCAAAAATTTCGCAATTATCTTTTGCATAAGTTTTTACTAATTCAGGATTAACGAGCGAGCCGGCGAAAATAATTCTGTCGGCTTCACTCAAAATTTTTGCGCCTCTAACCGTAATTAAATCAACGGCTCCGGGACCTGCTCCGATAAAATAAATCATACTATATTGTTACAATTTTTAATCCGAGTGAATTTGCAAGCTCTTCACATTCTTGAAAGTTGTACATTAAAGTTTCTTTCCTATGCGAATCGCTTGAAAGAATTACACTTCCGTTATGAGCCGCTATATATTCCAAAATTCTTTTCGATGGATAGGGAACTTTTTTATATCCTCGCGACATTGCGCCGGTGTTGATTTCAAAAGGTTTGCCAGTCGCTAATAACTTATCCAACGCATTTTCAGTCGCTTTTACATAACGCGGATGATTTTCATCAAAATATTTATTCCCGTCGTTAAATTTTGAAATTAAATCAAAGTGTCCGATTATGTCAGCATTGGTTTTGTTCACAACATCGGCGACAGTTGCAAAATAATTTTCGATTAAATTGTAAACATCACCGTTAAATTTTGCTACAGCGTCCTCAAAATGCTTGAACGTGTGGTCAACGGCTATATATTCGCCGCCGCAAGTTACATAATGCAATGAGCCGATTACAAAATCATAACCTTCGGCTGGAAAATCGGAATAATAATCTTGTTCAATGCCGCACAAAATTTCGATTTTAGATTTGTATTTGCCTTTAAGCCTGTTAATCTCGGCCTTGTATTCAGCTATATTTTCAGGCGTCATACAAACATGAGGGTCAAAAGAAGTGTAAGAATGTCCCGAAAATCCAATTTTTTTCATTCCGCGAGAAATAGCCTCGAGAACCATATCTTCAGGCGTATCTTTGCCGTCGCAAAAAATAGTGTGCATATGAAAATCTGCTAAAATCATTATGCCATTTTCTCCTGTTTTACTTTCTTATCAATGACATGACGCGAGGCAAGCTCTTTGATTACGTCTTTAATCTCAATGTCCATTTCCGCCATTAATACCAATATGTGATAAATTAAATCGGAAATTTCATAAATCGTTTCTTTTCTGTCATTCTTAGCCGCTATAATTACTTCAGAGCTTTCTTCGCCGATTTTTTTCAGGATTTTATCCAATCCTTTTTCAAACAAATACGACGTGTAAGAACCTTCAATTTTTGTATTTTTGCGGCCTTTAATTAATTCCATAAGTCCGCACAGCGTGAACTTTTCATGTTCTTCTTCTTCACGTTCTATAACGTCATCAACAAAACACGAATAATTCCCTAAATGGCATGCAGGCCCGTCAGGCTTCACGAAAACTAAAAGTGTATCGCGGTCGCAATCGGCTTTTATTTCCTTAATGTGCTGATAATTGCCGCTTGTTTCGCCTTTAAGCCACAATTCTTTGCGTGAACGGCTCCAAAAACACGTTAATTTTTTTTCGATAGAAATTTGTAAACTTTCTTTGTTCATGTAAGCGAGCATTAAAACGTCGCCGCCGTCATCATCAATTACAATCGCTGGAATTAATCCGTCTGCATCAAATTTTAAGTCGTTAATATTTACCATTTTTATAACCTCATTTCAAATCTAAAGCTGCATTTACTAACGCCCTTACAACTTCAGCATTTTTATTAAATTTAGCTGCCATCATTAAAGCCGTTCTATAATCATCGGATTTAACGTCAATATCTGTTCCGGAATTTACAAGAATATTTATAACTTCAGGATAGCTTGTGTTTGCAGCGGCTGTCATTAAGACGGTTTCGCCTTTATCATTTTTTGCGTTGACATTCGCGCCGAGGCTAATAAGCGCATTAATAGTCTCAGGTGTTGCGTCTTCTGCTATGGCGTTCAAAAGAGCATTATCAAAATCACCAGCCCATTTCAAAACGCCTGCTGCTTTTTGTATTAAAGGATTAGGATTCTTTTTTGCAAAATCTTCTGCTGTCTGTCCTTTAGCGTTTTTAATATTTGTATCAGCTCCTAAATTTATTAACGTTTTTATAATTTTTATATTAGAATTGTATTTTGCGGCCTGCATTAAAACAGAATTTCCTAAATTATCTTGCGCGTTAATATCGGCTCCAGCATTGATTAGTGATTCAATTTGAGTCGTTGTTGTTCGAGAATCTTTTGCAATATTTAATAAATCGGCTGTAGGATTTTCTGAAGCAAATAGCAAAGTATCTGCAATTTTTTTTATTGCTGGATCTCGACTTCTTTTTGCTAAATCCCTTGCTGTAATGCCGTTCTTACTTTTTGCATTAATATCAGCTCCGGCTTCAATTAAAATTTTAATTATTTGCGGATTACTATTTGCATCATTTGCTAACGCCGACATTAATGGCGTCCAGCCGCGACTATTAGCAGCATTGACATCAGCACCAGCACGGATTAGAGTCTTTATAGTGTTGGGATTGTTGTTAAAAGCTGCGGCCAACATCAAAAGATTATCGCCATTTTTACCTTTGACGTTAATATCGTCGCTGGAATTAATTAGCTCATTTATCTTTTCAGACGTTACTAAAGCTCTTGCCTGCTCAGGCTTGCCAATACTCAATACTTCATTAATGAAATCTTCTGTTAGTCCGGCAAATGCAACTGATGATGACAACATAACCAAAATAAAACACCAAAAAATTTTTTTCATCTAAAAACACTCCTCCAAAATATTTTATATAGCTGAAATCTCTGAAATACTAAGCCCTGTTATGTCAGCTATGTCGGATAATGGATAGCCTTTGGCTTTCATTCTTACAGCAGATTGAAGAATGCCTTCCATTACACCTTTGCGTTCACCCTCACGTCTCGCAAAATCAAGTCGCGAGTTTTCATCACGTATCGCGTCTTGTTCCATTTCATAAAGTTTTACAAGTCGCGGGTCATTTATTGCTATGCTATATCTCTGCGCGAAATTTCTCATGCCATCGGGTATTGAAGCTATCATTTTCATCTCCTCCTCATTTTTGTAGCCCGTATCAAATAAGTAAAGCCATGTGTAAAACATATTACCTTTTACAGATTCAAAATCTTTGTGTGTATTTCTAAATACCGGCATTTGTATATGATAAATTTTGAATACATCAGTTACCTCGCGTTTAGGTTCTTTCTCATAGTTTAGTCCTACAGTTTGAACTAAATCAGAGTTATCTTTTCTAACTAAAAAATCTAAAATGTTTATAATACGGATTTTTGGCATTTCAGAATATTTTTGTCCCGACTTAAATTCAGATGATAAAATCCTTGCGCCGTAAAAGGAATCGCGATTATTCATTTCATCTTTTGCAATTTGAACTTCTATATCAAAAATTCTGTCAGAGAGCGTTCTTACAATGACATCAACTCTGCCGTATTTTGCACCGATACCTTCAGCTATTAAGGAATATTCGCTTTTTATGTCAAGTATTTCTGCAATAGGTTCTTCGCTAACTTCGGCAAGAATTGAATTTAATAATTCAAACATTGCAAGCCTCGAATCCATATCCTTAAATAAACAAGAAAACATAACCGCGTTCAAAGGATTTAAGCGTGGAGCGTTATTAATTTCCATTTTTGTATTTTACAACCTTACTGAAATATTTTCTGCTTTCATGCGAGTTTTCAAGTCTTTTATCGAAACTTCGCCGAAATGAAAAATCGAAGCCGCAAGACCTGCATCAACGTTCGGGATAGTTTTGAAAAGCGTTATAAAATCCTCAATACAGCCTGCTCCGCCTGACGCAATCACGGGAACATTTACAACATCACAGACGGCTTTTAACATTTCTAAATCAAAGCCGTTTTTGACGCCGTCCGTATCAATGGAATTTAATACAACTTCGCCAGCTCCGTTTTCAACGCAAGATTTTATCCAGCCTATTGCTTCTATTCCTGTGTCATCACGGCCGCCGCGTGCAAAAACATGAAACTCACCGTCAACTCTTTTAACATCTGCTGAAATTACAACACATTGTGAGCCATATAATTTTGCAGCTTCTGGAATTAAAGACGGATTTTTAATCGCGCCGGTGTTCACGCTGACTTTATCCGCTCCACAAGCTAAAACGCGCTCAAAATCTTTAACGCTTGAAATACCTCCGCCAACCGTCAAAGGTATAAAAACATTCCGCGCAGTTTCTCTTAAAATTTCAGTGAAAATCTTTCGACCGTCCGATGATGCTGTAATATCATAGAAAACAAGCTCGTCAGCTCCGTTATCACTGTAAAATTTTGCAAGTTCAACGGGAGAATTTACATCATTCAAATTTTCAAAGTTTACGCCTTTTACAACTCGACCGTCTCGAACGTCAAGACATGGAATTATTCTCTTTGTAATCATGATTTTGCCGCCTCTATTGCTTCTTTAATATTAATTGCGCCTGTGTAATAAGCCTTGCCAACAATAGCACCGTAAAGATTTAATTTTGCAAGCTCTTTAACGTCTTCTATAGTACTCACGCCGCCTGAAGCTATGATATTAATTTGCAATTTATCTTTCAAAGTTTTGTATAAATCAAAATTTGTGCCTTTCATTGCTCCATCTTTTGATATATCTGTGCAGATGATTGTTTTTACGCCGATGCTCTGCATTTTTTCACAGAAGTTTATAGCTTCAAGTTCTGACTTTTCCTGCCAGCCTTTAATAGCTACAAAGCCGTCTTTAATGTCGACACCGACAGCGATTTTTTCAGCAAAATTTTTTACAGCGTCGCGGGCAAAATTCTCTTCAGTTACAGCTGCCGTCCCTAAAATCACGCGAGATACTCCGGCATTGATATATTTTTCTATAGTTTGCACATTGCGAACGCCGCCGCCTACTTCACATTGTAAATCGCAAGATTTTATTATTTTGATTATCGTATCAAGGTTAGCTGTCGTGCCCGTTTTTGCGCCTTCTAAATCTACGATATGAAGCCACTCAGCTCCGAAAGATGCAAATTTTTTCGCTGTGTTCAAAGGTTCTTTGTCATAAACCGTCATTTGTTTATAATCGCCCTGAAATAATCTCACAGCTTGACCTTGATATAAATCTATTGCTGGAAAAATTAACATGGCTTTATACCCAATGATTCTAAAAGTCCGGCCATGCCTTGCGCTGCTACGTCCTTGATGATTTTGTCGGCGTCGTTAAAATAATAAAAATTCATGCAGCGAAACGAAAATTTTTTGCCGCTCGCGGGTATTCCCATGAAAACTCCGTTGTGAGTTCCTGAGCAAATCCAGCTCACAGCGACTTTGTTATCTTCGGATGCCATGTCTTCAATTTCCCAATGAATATCCGAAAAACTTTCGCGCATGAAATCTACAACGGAAAGATAACCTTTGCCGCCGTATAAAATTTCAGGTGAGGTCAGGCTCTGAAATTCGGCCTTGCTGTCGATGAGTTCTTCGGCTAATTTTTTGTCATTCGTGTTAATCATCAACTTAAATTTTTGCATTATATCTTTGTGATTTTCTTTCATTTTCAATAACTCCTTTTAAGCATTACAAAACGCCCGCAAAATATTTAATCCAACATTGCCGCTCTTTTCCGGGTGAAATTGGACGCCGTAAACGTTTTTATTCTGAACAGCCGCTGTTAAGTCCGCGCCGTAATTCGTTGTAGCTGTGATAAATTTTTCGTCGCAAAATGCAGCGTACGAATGAACAAAATAAACATATTCGCCTTCGTTTTTTATAATTCCTAACTCCTCACTCCTAACTCCTAACTGTAAAGAGTTCCAGCCTATCTGAGGAATTTTTAAGCCTTTTGGTATAACTTCGCCGATGTAACGAACAGAGCCGGGAATTAAATTCAAGCCTTCATGTTCGCCAAATTCAAAACTTTTTTCAAATAAAAGCTGCATTCCTAAGCAAATTCCTAAAATCGGCTTGCCCTTTTTGACTTCTTCTAATAATGGCTCTGCAAGTCCTGACGATTTTAATTTTTTAGCAGCGTCCTCAAAAGCTCCGACACCAGGCAAAATTATTCGCTCGGCTTTCTTTAAGTCGTCGGCATCTGAAGTTACTTTCACGTCTTGGCCGATAGCGTTAAAAGAGCTTTCAAGCGAAAATAAATTTCCAACGCCGTAGTTTATTATTGCAATCATAAAAAATTTCTCACTCCTAAAAGTTCTAAGTGCTCATGTATTATAATTCATGCAAAAATTTTTGAGGAGCGATTTATCTTGACTAAGAAACTTTATTATGAAAATTTATACGCCCGTGAATTTGACGCCGAAATCTTAAATCAATACGAAAACAAAGGAAAATTTCATGTTATTCTTGACAAAACTTTATTCTTTCCGAGCGGCGGCGGCCAACCTTGCGACATAGGATTTATAGACGGCGTTGAAGTTCTCGAAGTCATGGAAAAAAACGGCGAGATTATTCACGTCCTCGCTGGCGAATTAAAAGATAAAAAAGTTCACGGAGTTTTGAATTGGGAACGAAGATTTGAATTTATGCAGCAGCATTTAGGCGAACATATTTTCGCAGGAATGTTATATAACCTTCATCAGCTTCACACAGCTCGAATGAGAATTGAGGGCGATAACGTCTCTATCGATATCGATACCCCCGTTAAAGAAAGCGAAATTTTCGAGGCCGAAGCCGCAGCTAACGAGGCAGTGTGGCGAGATATTCCCGTCGAAGTAATTTATCCGTCGATGGACGAAGTTAAAAATTTTGCTCGAAAACTTCCGCCGGAAAATGCAGAGCTTCCAATTAGAATTGTAAAAATTGAAGGCGTTGACTATGTTCCTTGCTGCGGCGTTCATGTAAGCTCAACAGGGCAAGTCGGCCTGATAAAAATCACCTCTTTTGAGAATCACAAGGGCGGCACTCGAATTTATCTGAAATGCGGAGCGGCGGCTTATCGTTGGCTCGCGTCTCTTTACGGAGAAGTTAGGAAAGCTGAGAGCGAATTAGTTTGCGGCTACGAAGGTATTAACGAGAAAATTCTTAATCTAAAATCGCAAATTAAAGACTTGAAAGCCGAAAATGAGAAAACTCTCGAAAAGTTTTTGCGGCCCTTAGCTGAAGACCTGATTAAAAAGGCTGAAAATAAAATCGTAAGATACGTAATGAAAGACTCGACTCAGGACGACGTTAAGCATTTATTCAGGTTAATAACCGAAATTAATCACGAAGCTGTAGCTTTGCTTGCGTGTGAAAACTCAGGCGGAGCTTTTATGATGTTCGGGACTAATAAAGAAAATAAAAGCGTCGACGTCAGACCGGCCTTCAAAAAAGCTATTTCTATTCTTGAGGGCAAAGGCGGCGGAAGCTCATTCAGTGCGCAAGGTTTTGCAGACGCTAAAAATATTGAAAAACTTGACGAGGCTCTTAACGAAGCTGTGAAAGAAATTAGGAGCTAAGAGTTATGAAGTTTTGTTTTTATCCGCTTCGGCGGATTATTATTTTTTTTGTCTTATTAATCGCGGCTTCGTCATATGCAGATACTGCCGAGTATCAGCTCACAGCTCCCGAAAATAAGACAGATATTACCTATAATAAAGACATTTATAACGAAATCGGAACACTAAAAATCACAGCGTCTGAAGCCTTCGATAAAAACAAAAAGGTTATTGTTACTATCAATTACGACGGCAAATTTACAAATTCAAAGAATTCCGAGCAAATAGTTAATTACAATTTAGTTTTAGGGACTTCGGATTCTTATAAAATTTTGATTGACGGCGACAAAATTGAATTTTCAGCGGCTTCGATTGACGCTAATATCGGTATAACTTTAGGTGCTGTGATCACAGGCGACGCTATCTCAGACGGAGATTACAAAACTGAGATTAATTTTGCATCCGTTGTATTTCCGGTTCGTGGGGGGGGGGGTACACATTTGGGAAATATAAAGACGCGGATTTAACTTGGAGAGTCTTAACTGTTGATGAGACGAACAAACGAACTCTTCTTGTTACGGAGAATCTAATTAAGGAACTGAAGTATAACTCCTCAAGGAGTCGAAACGATTGGTCAATAAGTGATGTAAAAACGTGGTTAAATGGCACTAATAGCGATCAATTTTTCAAGGCTGCGAATTTCAAAACGAGTGAAAAAAGTAAAATCTTAAACGTCAAGATTGAGGACGGCGAAGGGCAAAATAAAAACAGTCCTGAAATTGTCGACGCTTCGGGCGAAGATAAGATTTTCCTGCTGAGTTATATTGACGTTATAAGCTATTTCACAAACGACGCTGACCGAATAGCAACATTTCATAATAACAAACATACTTGGTGGCTTCGCTCAATAGGTGCCCGCGACAGCCGCGTTAGTATAGTTTACCAAGACGGGGACATTGATATTGCTGGTGATGGCGTTGATGCAACCGCAATCTATGTTCGTCCTGCCATTTGGTTAGATTTAAGCTCTACAGAAACAAAAAAAGCTGCTATGACAATCAGCTTCACAAAAACTACTCCGCCGTCTGATAATAAATCAGACCAAGACGAGGAA
>JAFVEW010000263.1 GCA_017475805.1 Synergistaceae bacterium
TACCGAGTTTCATCTTATAATGCAAGTCCTTTCCTAAAATTTTTTAAGATTTTTTTTGATTTTCTAACTTTTTATAACCAAATGCTGATTATATCTGATTAAATCATTTATGTTTTTCTATCAATTTTGTTGCACCGTGTAGCTAATTTCCACACGTCGCGGGTAAGTATATTGCGCAAAATTCATTTTGTCAAGGACGAAAAATTTTTTGAGTACAAAAAACTAAATCCTCGCGGCCAACGCTAAGGATTAAAACTATCCATTTTATTCTTTAGGTTGGTTGTGGATATTTTAGCATAAAGTCAAAAAGACAAGTAGGAATTAGGAAGTAGGAGGTAGGAACTGTAAAGAAGAGACTTTATTTGAAGGAGAGGCGGGAAAAAATTTCTAATTCCTCATTAAAAAGCATGGGAAGGTCACCCTTCCCATTAAACTTCACTTAAACACGTTTCGACACTGACAAGCGGGAACCCCGCTGGCGCGTAAAGTGCAAGCGTTCAAGCCCAAAGCTGAGACTAAAAATTTTTCTAAGTGTTCTTCTCATGATAAATCCCTCCTCCCTTTATAGGAGTAGCTCGTTGGTTAGGCGAGCTGATGAAATTCTACCATGAGAAAACAAAAAATCGCTCCCCGCTTAACCAGAGCAAGGGAGTCTTTAAGTTCATTACCATGATGAAACACTTAGAAATTATTTGAAATTATAGCATAGAACTTAACTACAAAGATGATATAATCACGAATATTTCAGCTTCAAAGACGAGCTTTCACGGAAAAAATTTTAATTTTATTACTACATTTATTACTACAAAATCGCTTGTTTTGTTCGCTTGTCGCTTGGATTCGCGGCGAGCCTAATTCAAAAAATTGGCATCCTTGTTTTGAAAAAATTTTTCATGGCTGAAGAAGCCTATCGTTGTTAATGAAGCGTACCCGGGAATTTATCGCTTTGACGGAAAATTGAGCCTATCTATTCAGCTCATTGTGCCGTCGAAGCTGCCGCGTGGAGAATACGAGGGATTGAGAATTCTTGCTCACGGGGCGACTGTCGAAGCTCTTAAAAGTTACGCTGAAAGAGCCATAGCCAGCGACAACGAGCGGATAAAAGAAAATGCAGGCACGGTTATTGATGTCTGCCTTTCTACGAACAAATATCTTAAGGAGGCTGAAGGAATGTACGAAGGTTTCAAAGAATTTTTCAAGGAGTCTATCGAAAAAGATCGACAAAAATGGAGGCAAGAAGCGCGTCAAGAAGGTGTAAACGCAGAAAAAAAGCGCGTGGCAACGGATATGCTGAAAAAAAATCTTCCGCTGCAGCTGATTGAAGAAATCAGCAGGCTGTCTGAAAGTGTTATTCGTAACATTGCCGAGTCCATTGGAGTAGCAGTTTCGTGATATTTATGAAAATTAGGAGCAAAGAAAAAATCTTAATTCCTCACCCCTAATTCATAAATCAAAAGAGTTTTATCGATGCTTTATTAATGAAAATCTTGCGCGGTTTACGTGTTCAGGTTCGCCGGGTTCGATTTCTCCTGCTTTCATTAAAGCCATTCGAGTCAGCATTGGGCCGACTAATTCATAAATTAAAACGCTGAATAAAATAATGTTGCGGATGAGTCCGCCCATCGAATCGCCGAGACTTTGTGAGCTGACGACCATTCCGAGAGCGACTCCGGCCTGCGGGAATAAAGTAATCCCTAAATATTTTTTGACGTTCTCTGAACATTTCATTACGGAACTGCTGATTAAAGCACCAAAATATTTTCCTAAGCAGCGCGTGAAAATATAAACAAGTCCTGTTACAATCACGAACGGATATTGAAAGACTGAAAGCTCAAGCCTTGCGCCCGATAACACGAAAAATACAGCGTAGAGCGGAGCTGACCATTTTTCAGAGCGTTTCATAATGTCGGCTGAATATTCGCTCATGTTGCAGAAAATTGTTCCAAGCATCATGCAGACAAGAAGCGACGAAAATCCTACGCGAACTTTCCCGAAATTGAATTCAAGACTTGCGAGCGATATTGTCATCATAACGAAAGCAATCGTCATTGAAAGTCTGTTTGAATTTGAGAAAAATAATTTTTCAAGCTGCGTCAAAATATAGCCCATTATCGCGCCCAAAACCAACGAGCTGATTATTTCTATTAACGGATTAATGATTATCGAGACGAAATTCACTGCGCCGCCTATCATAGCTTGAGCCACACCGATTGATACAGCAAAGATTATTAAGCCTGCTGCGTCATCAAGAGCAACGATCGGCAATAATAAATTTGTAACAGGGCCTTTAGCTTTGAATTGTCGAACTACCATTAAAGTCGCAGCCGGAGCCGTCGCCGAAGCTATCGCGCCTAAAGTTATAGCAACAGGAACGGGCAAAACGTCGCCGCCAAGTTTTATACTCAGAGCTATTAAAGCAATGTCAACAAGAATAGTAGCAGTCAAGGCTTGAAAAATTCCTATAAAAGTTGCAGCCTTTCCCATCTCTTTTAATTGAGTCATTCTAAACTCACTGCCAATATCAAACGCTATAAAGCCAAGAGCAACACTCGAAATTACGTCGACTTCAGAAAGCTCTGACGAAGAACTAAAACCTAAGCCTAAACTCCCGAAGACGTAAGGCCCGACCAAAACTCCTGCGATTAAAAATGCCGTAACGTCAGGAAATTTGAAGCCTAAATATTTGAAAGCTCGTGTCATCATCAGACCGGCGAACAAAGCAAAAGCAGTTTTAAGTAGCAAAGTCATTATAAAAAACTCACGCCTCTTTATTTTTATTAAAATTCTTTAAGTTCGGCGTGAGATTATAGCACTTTAATTAATTAGGAGTTAGAAATTAGGAAGTAGGAACAAAAATATCTTTTTCATTCCTCATTCCTAATTTATTTCAAAACTCCGAGTGCTGCGTGTGCGGCTGCAATGCGAGCTACAGGGACTCTGAACGGCGAGCAGCTTACGTAATTCAAATTAACGCTGTGGCAGAAGGCAATGCTTGACGGATTTCCGCCATGTTCACCGCAAATTCCGACGGATAAGTTAGGATTGACGCTGCGGCCTTTTTCGACAGCCATTTTAACGAGTTGTCCTGGACCTTCTCTGTCAAGTTCAGCGAACGGGTTTTCTTTGAATACGCCTTTGTCGATGTACTGGAACAAGAATTTATTTTCAGCATCGTCGCGTGAGTAGCCTAACGTCGTTTGCGTCAAGTCGTTCGTTCCGCATGAGAAGAACTGAGCGTATTCTGCTAATTGATCAGCAACAAGAGCGGCTCTCGGAATTTCAATCATCGTTCCAACAAGATAATTAAAATTCACGCCCGTTTCTTTCATGACGTCGGCAGCTATTCTGTCGGCCATTTCTCTAAAGAATTTCATCTCCGGCTTCGTTCCTACCAACGGGATCATTACTTCAGGCTTGACTGTAACGCCTGCTTTTGTCTGTTCGACAACGGCCTCGAAAATCGCGCTCATCTGCATTTCGTAAATTTCAGGGTAAATCATTCCTAAGCGGCAGCCTCTAAAGCCTAACATCGGGTTATTCTCATGAAGCTGGTGAACTCTCTCAAGAGTTTCATTAAGACGCTTGGCCTCTTCGCCTGTGGCTGTCTTGAGGTCTTCGAGAATGTTTGGCTCTTTCGGCAAAAATTCATGAAGCGGCGGGTCTAACAATCTAATAATTACCGGGAAGCCGTCCATAGCTTTGAAAATTCCATTGAAGTCTTCTTTCTGCATGACTTTCAACTTTGCGAGAGCATCTTTGCGGCCTTCTTTGCCTTCTGCACTGCCGGTTAAAGCTACGATTAAACGCTGCATTGTCGGAAGTCTATCAACGCCCATAAACATGTGTTCAGTTCGGCAAAGTCCAACGCCCTTAGCTCCGAAATCACGCGCGCGTTTTGCGTCTTCGGGTGTGTCGGCGTTCGTCCAGACCATTAATTTTGAATTTTCATCGGCCCATTCAAGAATTTTCTTGAAATCTTCCGTAAATGTTGCGTCGACCATCTTAGCTTCGCCTGCTAAGAAATTCCCTGTCGTTCCGTCAACTGTAACCCAGTCGCCTTTCTTGAAAACTCTATCGCCTACGGTCAAAGTTTCTTTGTCAACGTCAATCACAGCTTCTTCACAGCCGCAGACAGCAGGCTTGCCCATTCCGCGAGCAACGACAGCAGCGTGTGATGTCATTCCGCCGCGTGAAGTTACGACGCCGTTTGAAGCAAATAATCCGTGAATATCGTCAGGGCTTGTCTCAGGACGCGCAAGAATTACAGGCTTGTTTGCTCTTGCCCACTCTTCTGCTTCGTCAGCTGAGAAAACTAACATTCCTGCGCCAGCTCCAGGTGAAGCCGGAAGACCTTTTGTGATGACGTCCTGTTTTGCTGATTTATCAACTTGACGATGTAAAAGCTGCTCGACTTGGTCAGGCGATACTCTCGTTACGGCTGTCTTCTTGTCGATTAAACCTTCGTTCACCATATCGACGGCGATTTTAACGGCTGCGCTTGCTGTTCTCTTGCCTGCTCTCGTCTGAAGAAGATGTAATTTTCCGCGTTCGATTGTAAATTCGACGTCCTGCATTTCCTGATAAGTTTTCTCAAGAAGGTTCGTTAATCTGCAAAGCTCTTTATAAATTTCCGGCATTTTCTGTTCAAGCTCGGCTATCGGCATCGGTGTTCTGATACCTGCAACAACATCTTCGCCCTGAGCGTTGATTAAAAATTCACCGTAAAGTTTATTTTCGCCTGTTGAAGGGTTACGAGTGAAGCAAACGCCTGTTCCGCAGTCGTCGCCAAGATTTCCAAAAATCATAGCGATAACGTTGACGGCTGTCCCTAAATTGTCATCGATTTTGTTGATTTTTCGATAAGTTACGGCTCGTGGAATATTCCAGCTCTTGAAAACTGCTTCGATAGCACGTCTAAGCTGCTCCCAAGGGTCTGAAGGAAATTCGTTGCCTGTTGCTTTTTTGTAGATTGCTTTGTACTCGACAAGTAACTTTTCGAGAGCTTCGGCTGGAATTTGATAATCCTGCTCAACTCCGGCGGCCTTGCGTGTTGCTGCTAATGCTTCCTCGAACAAGTCAATATTAACTTCATCGACAACGTTAGCGAACATCTGAATAAATCTGCGATAAGAGTCGTAAGCAAATCTCTTGTTGCCTGAACTCTCAGCGAGACCTTTGACGGTATTGTCATTGAGGCCAAGATTCAAAATAGTTTCCATCATGCCGGGCATCGAAATCGGAGCACCCGAACGAACGGAAACTAATAACGGATTTTTGCCATCATTGAAGCCTTTGCCTGTTTCTTTTTCAAGCTGGGCAACGGAATTTTTAACATCGCCCCAAAGTTCGTCAATGATTTTAGGGTTCTGCATGTACTTGCGGCAGACTTCAGTTGTTAAAATAAATCCTGCCGGAACGGGAAGGCCGGACTGAGCCATCTTGCAAAGGTTTGCTCCCTTGCCTCCTAATAATAAACGCTTGTCGCCGTCTCCGTCCTTAAGACTGTAGACGTAACGTTCTGTGGGCATAATAAACCACCTCTTAAAAAAATTTTTTATTGCTTTTTGAAACGTGAGTGAAATTATAGAGAAATTTGTAATAAAAAAATGCGCAATTTATATTATTTTTAAGAATTGGCTACTTAAATGTGAAAAATTATCAAAGTGAAACTGTGATATAATTACAAACAGTAAAAGTTTATTCAATAAAATGATAATTCCAAGCTCCCTTAGCTATGGGCATGCGGGGGAGATTTTTTTTATGCTAAAATAATCCCCGGTCTGTAGCCCAACAGACACTCTCGAACAGAGAGGAGGGGATTATCATGGATAAACTTTTACGAGTTTTCAGCCTTAGTTTCTGGCTGGGACGCTGGTACGTAACCGTATCAGTTAAGCGTCGTGAAGTTTAACGACACAGGGGAGCGACTAAACATCCTCCCCGTTCTTTATAAATTATATCTTAAAATTTTTAGCTCGTTCAAGCATTTTTTCACGGTCAAGAGGCTTGACGTTTTCAACTATCCATTCACGCATTGAAGCTCCTTCGGGCGTGTCTTGTGACGCTGAAAGGAACTCTAAATTAATTCCAAGTCCCTTCGCTACATCATGAGCGATTAACGGCCAAGCCTTGCCTATATCAGCGACTATTGGAATACTTCCTTCATGGCGGGCAAAGGCTGACATTTCCATTCTAAAAGGAATTTTCGCGGCTTTTGTCTTGGGCAAGCCTTTATCTATAGCTTCTTGAACAGTAGCGTTTAATTCAACGGCTTTACGTAAATTTTCGTCAAGGTCAATGCGAATTAAATTCTTCTCACGGAGATTATATGTGTTTTGGCCGCTCCACCAAGCCCAAATTCCGTGCCCTGTGTAACACTCAAAAGGTCCGTCGTGAATTTCTTGCGTCAAAGCTACAGCACTCTCGATTATTACATCGCATGAGGCTAACATTCTTGAAATCCTCATTGAACGCTCTGAAACAGGAATTGAATCACCGATTGACATTCCGACAGCTCCGCCGCCGACTAATTGCGGGATAGTTACAAGAACAGGAACATTCTTCTTAGCTGCTGCGCCGAGCATAGTCCTTTCATCACAGCCCCAGCCAGCTACTGTCTCAAAGGGCAAGCCGTACATTCGGGCTAAACTCAAAACTTCATGAGCAAGCCTTTCTGTTCTAAGTCCCATAGGATAAGCCATATTACCGGCGGCTTTTATTATTTCGTTTTGCTTAGGGAGAGAAGCTCCACGCTTCAGTAAATCTTCGTCAAGAGGCATTTCGCAACGCAATTTATTAAGCTCTTCGTCGTTCAAGCAAGTAAATTCAAAAACATCTCCGCGTGGCATTTTTGACATATCCATTCCGAGAGCTTGAGCATCTACACGGAAAACCCTATCTAAAGAACCGGCCATTTCATGAGCTATAACTGCTGAACTCGTCGAGACAGCGTCAACAATTCCAACGCGAATTAACTCAGCAATTAATGTTGTAACTCCTTCGTGAATGTTAGGACCGCTGCCCGTAACGACCATTACACGGCCGCCGCGCTTTTTAGTCTCGATGATTTTATTGACGGCCAAAGAAAGAGAGTTACGCGAACGTTCATCGAGTGATGCCCTGAAACTCTCAAGCGGTGAAAGTCCGAATAAATTTTCTGACATAATTTAATCAACTCCTTTTTATGGCGTGAAATTTTATCAGAAAATTAAAAATTTTTTTTAGCGTTTAATATCGTAATTCATATTCATTAAGCTGCGAATACTCTCGACGTCATCAATTATATTAGCGTCGCCGTGAATTGTATGCTTGATGACACTGCTTGCGACTGCAAAATTTATCATGTCCATAGGCTTGTAATTATTCATCATTGCAAAGATTAAACCGCTCGCAAAAGCATCACCGCCGCCTACTCTGTCTAAAATATTAAACGTGAATAATCTGCTCTCAAAAGTATGGCCATCAAACCACATGAAAGCCATTAAGCTATTCTCGCTGCCTGTGTGAGCGTATCTGACATGACGAGCCAAGCATTTTAAGTTAGGATAGCGTTCGACAAAAGCCTGAAAGATTGCGTCCTGCTGCTCGTAATTAGGTTGAAAAGGAATATTATCTTTTAAGTCGCCTTTTAAAAAATCGTTATCATCGCGCCATAAATGATAAGGCTCAATCCCAAGCAAAACATCAACATAAGGCAGGCAGCGCGTGCAAAAATCGCGGGCTTCGTTCCATGTCCATAAGGTGCTGCGAAAATTGCCGTCGAAACTCACGGTTAAATTTTTCTCACGAGCTTTTTTAAGACACTCTAAAGTAAACTCAGCGCAACTCGGCGATAATGCCGGAGTTATTCCGCTCATGTGAAGCCAGTCAAAACCGTCAAGCAATTTATCTAAATCAACAGAGCTAAAATCAAATTCAGTTATCGCGCTGTGCTTACGGTCGTAAATGACTTTGCTTGGCCTGATGCCGTAACCCGTTTCAAGATAATAAGTCCCTAATCTGTGCGTCGGCGTCTGTTCAGGAGTGCTTAAAATCATAGGAGAACAGTGAACATCGTTGCTCCGTAACATTCTAACCGCACTTTTTCCTAATGAATTATCAGGAACAACGCTGAAAAATGTGCTGTCAATTCCTAAATTTGCAAGCGCAAGAGCTATATTGGCTTCACTACCGCCATAACTTGCTTCAAAACTCGTAGCGACTCTAATTTTATCGTAATTAGGAGGAGTCAGCCGCAGCATTATCTCTCCGATTGTGATAAATTTTTGCGGACTGACCAAATTTTTAGTAACAGGGTTGAAATTTTCCATTTTTTATATTTTTACCTCCTAATATTTTTTATAATGGGAAATGAGAAATTAGAAAAGTCTTTTCATTCCTCATTTCTCACTTATAACTCCTAATTGTATTTCAGATATGCGCCTTCCATAGGACTTGCGGCAAGTTCGCTAAAAAGACGCAAAACACCGCGCTTATATTTTTTCTCGTGTTTCTCGTGAAGTTTCCAGGCTGCTTTTCGTTCAGCTAAAATCTTGTCAATTTCTTCAGGAGTTTTTCGCTCGCCCTTGACGCCCACGATATTTAATTTGCGTTCAAAAACATCAAGCTCGATTATATCGCCTTCTTCAACAAGAGCAATAGGGCCGCCTGCTGCTGCTTCAGGGCTGCAATGTCCGATAACGGGACCTGTTGAAGCTCCTGAAAATCTACCGTCAGTGATTAAAGCTATGGATTTTCCAAGCTCTTTATCTGAACTTATCGCTTCAGACGTGTAGAACATTTCCGGCATTCCTGAGCCTTTCGGACCTTCGTAACGAATGAAAACAGCGTCGCCTTTTTGAACTTTATGATGTAAAACAGCGTCTAAACATTCTTCCTCGCTGTCGAAAGGACGAGCATTTAACACAGCCTTATACATTTCTTTCGGGCAAGCTGTATGTTTGATGACTGCGCCTTCTGGAGCTAAGTTGCCTTTTAAGACCGCTATACTGCCTTCTGTGCCGATCGCTTTATCATAAGGACGAATAATATCTTCTTTTGTGATATTAATTCCGTATTTTTTATTAGCAGCGTCGAGCCATTCCTGGCAACGTTCATAGAATCCGTTAGCTTTGAGTTCTTCAAGATTTTCACCGAGAGTTTTTCCCGTGATTGTCTTAGCGTCAAGATGTAAAACGCTCTTAATCTCTTCCATGATAGCAGGAACGCCGCCGGCATAATAGAAAAATTCAGCAGGCCACTTGCCAGCAGGTCTTAAATCAAGAAGATAATGAGCACCTCTGTGAAGCCTGTCGAAAGTGTCACCGGTGATAGTAATTCCGTATTCATGAGCGATCGCAGGGAGATGCAAAAGACAGTTCGTGCTTCCTGAAATTGCAGCGTGAACCATGATAGCGTTCTCGAAACTTTCCATCGTTACAATGTCCGAAGGCTTAAGGCCGATTTTCGCAAGTTCGACAATTCTTTTTCCGGCTCTGTAAGCGTATTCGAGTAAATCAGGACTTGTAGCAGGAAGTAAAGCACTACCCGGTAATGATAAGCCTAAGGCTTCGGCCATTATCTGCAAAGTTGAAGCTGTCCCGATAAAGCTGCAAGCTCCGCAAGAAGGACAAGCGTTATGTTTTGCCCAGATTAATTTATCAGCGTCGATTTCACCGCGTTCAAATTTTGCGCTGTACATTCCAAGCTGCTCGAGAGTTAATAAGTCAGGCCCTGCGCTCATTGTTCCGCCGGTTACCATTATTGAAGGAATATTAACCCGTGCCATTCCGATTAAATTTCCGGGCATTCCTTTATCACAGCTTGCTATAAAAACTCCGCCGTCAAAAGGTGTAGCGTTAGCGTGAATTTCAATCATGTTAGCGATCATTTCGCGGCTTGCAAGACTGAAATTAATTCCGTCATGACCTTGACTTTCACCGTCGCAAATATCAGTGCAGAAATATCTCGCTCCGAAACCTCCGGCCTCTTCAACGCCTTTACGAACTGACTTAACTAATTCATATAAATGCGCGCTTCCTGGGTGGCTGTCTCCGGCGGTGCTCTCGATGATAATTTGGACTTTATCGAGGTCTTCAGGCTTCCAGCCGCTTCCAATTCTTAAAGGGTCAAGCTCGGGAGCAAGTTTTCTCATTTTCTGACTTGTGAGTTCCATAAATTTTCCTCCTGTTAAAGATTTTGAAAGCCGCACCCTAAATTAAAAGAGCACGGCTGATTAATTTTTATTATTCTTAGAAGCAAAGCGAGATTATTAACGCTACAATAAAGCCTCCGACACCGACTAATGTTTCCATTATAGTCCAAGTCTTAAGAGTTGTAGGTTCGTCAAGACCGACAAGCGACTTAACAAGCCAAAATCCTGAATCGTTAAAGTGTGAGCAGACCGTCGAACCGCCTGCAACTGCTGCGACAACACAAGCCTTATATAACGGCGTCAAGCCCTGAACGGCGGGCATAGCTGCAACAATTCCTGCGGCCATTGTCATAGCGACAGTAGCACTGCCGACGAAAATTCTAACGAGAGCAGAAACTATGAAAGCTACAACGACGATAGGCATGTTGATTGAAGATACTGCGCCACCGATTAAATCTCCGATACCTGAATATTGAAGCACAAATCTTAAGACACCGCCGCAAGCAGTAACGAGCAAAATTAATCCCGTAGGTTCAAGCGACTTATCTAAAATTTTGCTTAACTGAGCCATCGAATAACCATGCTTGACGCCAAGCATATACATAGCAAAAATCGTTGAGATTAACAACGCTACAAAAGGTTCGCCTAAGAAATTAAACACAGGCATAACTCCGGTCATCGATGGAATGACAGCAAAGACTGATTTAAAAATTATCAAGACTAACGGAATTAAAATTATTCCTGCAATAGTCCCGAAAGGCGGCAATTTCGATTCGTCAAAGTCTTCTTGATTTTTAACATGATCAGGAACAGGAACAAAATATTTTTTACCGCAATAAGCTCCCCAGATAGGACCGGCGACTATCATTGCGAGCGTTCCGCAGAAAACTCCGATTAAAATTACCCAGCCTAAGTCAACGCCTATCATGTTCGCAACTAAGACAGGTCCGGGCGTCGGCGGTATGAAAGCGTGTCCAACGGCGAGTCCGGCAAGCAACGGAATAGTGTAAAACAAAGCACTTCTGTTCGTGCGCTTCGCCAAAGAAAACGCAAGAGGAATTAAAATTATCAATCCGGCGTCAAAAAATACAGGAATTGAAACTACAAGACCCGTAATTCCCAAAGCCCAAGCAGCTTTTTCGTCGCCGAATTTATTAACCATTGTTACGGCTAAAGTTTGAGCACCGCCCGACGCTTCGAGAATTGCTCCGAACATTGAACCAAGTCCGACAAGTAAAGCAATTCCGCGCAAAGTGTTTCCCATTCCGTCATTAACAGATCTGATGATTTCACTTAATGGCATTCCCGCAATTAAGCCTATCGAAATTGCTCCGATTAAAATCGAAATCATTGCGTGAACTTTGAACTTGATGATCAAAACCAAAAGAATTATTAATCCGCACACAGCTCCTAGAATCAGCCGTGTTGAATCTAACGCGACAGCTTCCATAAGGATACAAACCTCCTGATAAATTAA
>JAFVEW010000264.1 GCA_017475805.1 Synergistaceae bacterium
AAATGACAATACCAATTAACATAATACCAATGAAATCGCCCCAGCCAGCGTCCCAGCCCCTTTCAACCATAGTTCCGTAAAGCCTTATGCCAGCTACAAGTAAATCATCAGGCGCAACGTCTTGACCAGCAATAGATTTTCCTGCTTCCATGAATGAATTTACAATTAATTTAGGCAGAAACGTAGCAACGCCGGAACTTGACATAATCCAAAAGAACACGCCGACATAAATAATCCATTTTGCGACATGAGCGGCAACAGAGCCTACATTACTTTCACCGCTTAAAATCATTTTTCCAAGACCTAAAGCAAGTGATAGAGTAGCAAGAGCAACAAATAAAGAACGTGCGTAACCCAGTAATTTATCACCAATATTTGAAGTAAAATTTTCTACAAATTCGAGCGTTGCATTAGTGCCGGGACTTGCGGCATAAACAGCTGAAACGCAACTCAGCAGAATAAATAAAGAAAACAGATAGAGAAGAATTTTTTGTGTTTTCATAGTTCAGCCTCGTTATTTGAATCCTGGCGTGAAAGTTTGTCCGGGAATTTGTAGATTTTTCAAGGATTTATAAGCCTCAAGAATACTCTGCTCTTTCTGTTCACGTTTATCAATTTCATCACGTTCAGATTCAAGAAAAGTAGTCATAAAGCCTTGAAGCGTCTGCTCATTGCGTGCAATCATAGAGCTTGTATGATCCAATAACGCCCCAATAGCCTGTAAAGCCTGAACTTGTCCCTCAGAGTTAGACAGAGCGGAGAGTAATTTATCGCGTGTTTTCTCATCATTTTTGAAGTCTTTAGCTGTAATATTAAGCGATTTTAAGTAAGCCTCAAAAGTTTGTTTTAACTGCTTATCACGCTTTTCGTTGCGTTCTTTGAGAGCGTCAATAGTCAAACCTGACTCCCAGTCTGGGTGTCGGTCTTTAAGCATACTTTCAATATCATCTGTAAAATGAGTAATGCTGTCAACGTCTTGTAAAATACCTCGAACTTGCGAGAAATTTTCGCTCAAAAGTTCTTTCATACCATTGATTTCGCTAATAACAGATTGAGGTAATTGTGCGAGCATTTTCAGCTGATTTAATTGCATTTCGACAGTATTCAGCCATTCAGCGACAGCCTTAATCTTAACTGTAACTTGTGTAGTTTCTTGCGCTATCAAGCACTCAGAACAGGACGCGAAAATACCAATCAAGAATAATGCAAGTATCAAGCTATTTAGTTTTTTCATGATTGAAAGCCTCCTAATTTATTTGAAGCCGGGCGCGAAAGTCTTTCCCGTTCGTTTAGCTTGAGCAGCATTTTTACCCATTTCAACAACATTCTTTTTAGCAAGCTGCTGACGTTGTTTTTCAGCTTGTTGACGAGTGATAAAACTTTCCATAAAGCCGCTTAATTCCTGATTATTTCTGTCGAGCAAAAATGAAGCATGATTAACTATTGCGCCTATAATCTGAATAGCCTTTGTTTGTCCAGATTCAGGGTCAGTTTCATTCAAAGTTGCAAGCATTTTGTCGCGGATTTGCTGCTCACTTTTGAAATTTTTTACAGTCATATTCATAGTTTTCATGTAACCTTCTTCAACTTTCCGCCAATCATCTGCAAGCCTCTTACCCTCACTAACAGCTGAAATGATTTTGTTGTAATCATCGGGGAAATGCTCCTTAAAAGCCGTGCCGAAGTTTGAAATATCAGCAGTTAGACTTTTAGCATTTTGTAAAACAGATTGAGCTTCCGTAAAAACTTCCATAATTTGCCC
>JAFVEW010000265.1 GCA_017475805.1 Synergistaceae bacterium
CGATGGCTACGATTGCCGCAATGTTTTCAGCGTCTGTCTGCCAGCCGACGCGGCCGCCCTGCGAGTGAGTAATGTAAATAGCTTTTTTGCCCGTCATCTTTTGAACTTCAGATAAAACTGCGCTCAAAGCCTCACCGAAAATCACGACGTCATAATTGCCTGTGTTCGGTGTCATTTGACGCAAGAATTGATTTAACGCCTCTTCTCCTGCTGGAAATTGCGAGCCTTCATAACGATTTTCTGTTCCACGTCCTATTCTAAAATGCGTGTACCATGCTTGGTCGCCGGGATTAAATTCAGTTCCGTTTGCTCTCGTATCTAAATCACCGCTTACGATTTTTACGGTCGAACCTGCTGCTCCTCGTCGAGGTTGGTCAACAAGAAAGGCTGCACGCCCTTTTCTGAGAAAAATATCGCTCCAGCCTTCGCGCCTGTCGGGTGTTGATTGCCAACCTGTGCGTGTCTGTCCGTAACCGTGAAGATAAACTATGGGCGTTTTGTTCCCGTCTTCTGGAATTTGATAAAAAACATTCGCATGGTCAACGTGTGCTGTGTTGCCTGCGCGTGAAAAATCGAGCCAATTTTCTGAAACATTAAACTTTCCCGGAAGAGGCTCTGTTACTGTTCCTCCTGCTGAGAAAACGCCCTGTTTGCTGATTACAAGGGGTTCGCCTGCAAAAGCCGGAATACTAAGGAAGAATAATAATATTGCTGCGATTAAGAAATTTTTCATGATAGATTACCTCCTTACACTTTTACCGTTATCGCTTTCGGGGTCATAACGTTCGCCGTAAATGGGAATTTGCTCTAAAAGCTCACGGATATTTATTAACTCTTTATCTGTGAAAATTATATTTGTTGCGTTTATGTTCTCTTCCATTCGTTCAAGTTTTGAAGTGCCTGGAATTGGAACTATAAAATTTTTCTGCGCCAGTAACCATGCCAGAGATATTTGGGCTGCTGAGACGTTCTTTTTCTCTGCTAAGTCCTGAACAAAAGTTTTGAGTGCCATATTTGCCGCAAGATTTTTCTCATCAAAACGGGTATTTTTTGCATCGTTCAAATACATTCCGTCAGAAGCTCCGGTAAGAAAGCCTCTTGCTAACGGCCTGTAGGGAACAAGACCTATACCAAGTTCTTCAAGAGCCGGCAAAATTTCCTGCTCAGGTTCACGCCACATCATGTTATATTCGCTCTCGATTGCAGCTACAGGAAATACCGCATGAGCTTTTCTTAATGTCTTCATGCCAGGCTCAGAAATTCCCCAGTTCAAAATTTTTCCTTCTTTATGAAGATCTGCCATTGTCTGAGCTACGATTTCAATCTGGACTTTAGGGTCAACGCGGTGAATGTAATAAAGGTCAATATAATCTGTTTGAAGACGTTTCAACGAACCTTCAAGCGATTTCCTGATCGTTTCGGGTCTGCTGTCCATGATCATTTTACCGCTGACATTGCCGCTGATGTGTCCTGACTCGAACATGACTCCGCATTTTGTCGCGATTGTTATTTTATCTCTGAAAGGATGTAACGCTTCCCCGACGAGACTTTCATTTTTGAAATTTCCGCCATAAAGTTCAGCGGTGTCGAACATCGTTACGCCTAATTCATAAGCACGACGAATTATTTTTATTGCATTACGCTTGGCCTCTTCGCTGTAATCTTTGCCGATGGTCATACAGCCAAGACCTATTTCTGAAACGACTAAATTTTTTCCTAATGTTCGTTTTTTCATGAAAAATTCTTCCCTCCTATTTTAATTTCTCGTATTCTTCGTGCGTTAAAAATCCGTGCCAAGTTGTGCTTGTGTCTTCGCCGGGAACTTCGATTGCAATATGCTGAAACCAAGAATTTTTTGCGGCTCCGTGCCAATGTTTAACGTTTGCGGGAATGTTGACGATATCGCCGGGCTTTAATTCTTGGGCAGGCTTGTTTTCTTCCTGATAATAGCCTCGTCCGGAAATCGCTATCAGGATTTGTCCGCCGCCTTTAGAAGCATGGTGAATGTGCCATTCGTTATAGCTTCCGGGCTCAAAAGTTACGTTAAAAATTCCAACTTGCTCAAGCGATAAAGGATATAAATAGCTTGCACCTGTGAAATGTTCGCCTGCAATAGTGTTAGGATTTCCGACGGGAATAATTTTGCTAAGTCCATCTGGAAGGAAATTAATTTTTTTGAGATATGCTTTTATGTAGCCGATAGCTTGCTCAAAAGTTTCGCCCTGAAAGCCATGTTCGCCATTTTTGATAACATGAAATTCTGCGTCAGGATAAGTTTTTGCGGCTCTCTGTGAATACTCAATAGGGACTATAAAATCTTTGTCGCCGTGAAGAATTAAAACAGGCTTTGAATATTTTTTCATGTCTTCATAAACGTCATAGTCCCACATGTCATTAACATAAATCGGACTTACATCAAGCCAGCCGTTATAGCTGTAAACTGGAGGACAGTCTTCTTTTTTTGCGAATTTTTTGTGTAAATCATCTTGAATTAATAAAGCAGGATATAAAAGAACAAGTCCAGCGATTTCGTCAGCATGACGCGAGGCAGTTATAACTGAAACAGCTCCGCCTTGTGAGCCGCCGATGATTGCAATTTTTTTTGCGTCAACAAAATTCCATGACTTAGCAGTTTCAAGGACACATTCTAAATCTTTTACTTCTGTCATTACGGACATTTCAGTTGTATCGCCGTCGCTGTGGCTTCCTTGTGAGCCGTCTTTACGAGTTTTAGGGCCGCCGCCTGCAAAATCGAAAGTGTAAACTGCAATCCCCTGAGACGCCAGAGCTTCGCCGTAAGCAGGCCAACGCCGAGAATAATTACTTCCTAATTCATGAGCTGTAATTATTAATGGCACTTTAGAATTAGTTTCAGGTATATAAAGCAAACCGCGCAGAAGTTTGCCGGTCGAATTATTCATGACGTTCATTTGAATAACCTGAAAAGATTCAGCGCAAGCAGCAC
>JAFVEW010000266.1 GCA_017475805.1 Synergistaceae bacterium
AACGAAATCAAAAAAAGGAGTAATTCATTGTCGCGCGCAAATACAGATATATCAAGGATTTACACGCGAAGAGTAATTCGTTGTCGCGGATAAACACTGATGAAAACAAGATTTTAACCGATTTTAATAATCAGTATTGGTCAAATATATCAGGAAAAAGTAGAGATATCAACGATTTACAAAGTAAAGAGTAACTCGTTGTCGCAGTAAAATTTATAAAGAATGATAAACAGGCGTTTTCTCAAAAGTCTGTTTTTTCTTAAAAATAACTAAACTCATAAACACAGTAATATCAATATATTATAATAGCACTGTAAAAGGAGTAACTCATTGTCGCACGTAAACATTGATGAACACATAATAGATAAATAAAGTCAAAAATCAGTATTAATCAGAATATCAATTTATAAATTGTCTAACAATTATAAACGCTCTTATAACAATGGATTATGAAAAGGAGTAACTCGTTGTCGCAGGGGAGTAACTCATTGTCGCAGGGGAGTAACTCATTGTCGCAGGGGAGTAACTCATTGTCGCAAGCACGAAAAAAAATTCAGTGTTCAAGCCACTTTACAGAGCTGAAAAATTTCAGAACTTTCAGGACTCTCAGAACTTCTAGGGGGGTAGCTGGGGCAAGGTTTTAAGACCTTGCCGTGCTACCCTTACGAAAAGAAAACCTATAAAAGAAAATTCGACCTATAAGAAAAAAATTTCAACAGATTCTTCTCATTCAGATTCACAGACCAGATTTTTTCTTACAGGCAAAAAATTATCAAGGAGGAATGAAGTTTTGATTTTGAACAGTGAACAGGCTCTGGAATATATTAGGACTCACGCCGCTGAAATTTTGAAGCCTGACAGACACGGCAAGGGGTTTATCTGTCCCATCTGCGGAAGTGGCAAAGGAGAGGGGCGTAAAGCAGCTGGAACGGGAATAACGACAAAAGACGGGATTCACTTCACGTGCTGGGCTGGCTGTTTCACGAACAGCGACATAATCGACATAATCGGACTTCAGAAAGGTCTTAATGAAAATGACCACGTCCGTAAATTTGAAGAAGCTTTGAGAGTTTTCGGAATAGAAGTAGAAAAGCCTAGTGATTATAAGGCTGTCAGAGAAATGTCAAAAGAAAAATCAAATTTTTTGCTTATAGGTAAAAATAATTTTCAAGAATTGTTCAGGCCGGCTATTGTGAATTTAGGACGAACGGATTATCATCGGGGAATCTCCCTCGAAACTTTGAATCGGTTTCAAATCGGCTATGTTGAACAATGGCGAGTTAGTGAAAAAGCTCCATATTCGCCAAGATTGATAATTCCGACGTATGAAGAGGGTTACCTTGCACGGGACACTAGAACAGACTTAACGGAACAGCAGAAGCCTTATTCTAAAATCCGTCAGGGGCATGTCGTAATTTATAACGAGAGAGCGTTGTACGAGGCTGATACGCCAATTTTTATCGTTGAGGGTGAGTTAGACTGCCTGAGCCTTATTGATGTCGGAGGAAATGCCGTAGCATTAGGGAGTACTGTCAATGTGAAAAAATTTCTTGCCTTAGTTAAGCAGAAAGCCCCGAAACAGCCTCTTATAATTTCGCTTGATAATGACGAGGCAGGACAGCGAGCCTCGGATGAATTGGCGCAGGGATTATCAGAATTGGGATTTTTTTCTTACAGGCAGAATTTTCCTGAGCAGTATAAGGACGCGAATGAATTTTTGATGAGGGATCGGGAGGCTTTGAAGTCATGGATTTCTCAGGGCAAAAAGTCAGTATTGGATAAATTAAATTTGGAGTTTGGAGTTGAGCGTGAGTCGTATCAGAATGATTCAGTTTCGTATTCGCTTCGTGATTTTGTTTCGATGATTCGAGAAAGCAGAGAGGGCAAAGCAATCCCGACTGGCTTTGATGAGTTGGATACATTATTTGATGGAGGATTATATCCGGGACTTTATGTTTTGGGGGCTATTTCAAGTTTAGGTAAAACTACTCTTGCATTGCAGATTGCCGACCAGATCGCCCAGTCGGGACACGGAGTTTTGATTTTTTCTCTTGAAATGTCCCGCAACGAGTTAATAGCGAAGACTTTGAGCCGGTTGATGTTTATGAAGGATATGGAATTAAACGGCGTGCCTCAAAACTCTAAGACGACACGAGGGGTTTTGAAAGGAAAATTTTACGGCTTCGAGAACGACATTTTTATGTCGGCACTTGAAGAATATGAGGCTTACGGGAAGAACATTCACATCAGCGAGGGAATAGGCGATATAGGAGTTTCTGAGATTGCCGGGAAAGTCCGGGAGTATATGAAATTTAATGACGGAGAACCGCCCGTCGTTGTCATAGATTATCTGCAGATTCTCGCGCCTTATGACATTCGGGCAACGGATAAACAGAATACTGATAAAGCGGTCTTGGAGTTGAAAAGATTGAGCCGTGATTGTCAGATTCCCGTTATTGCCGTTTCGTCTTTTAACCGTGAGAGTTATCTTCAACCCGTCAGCATGGCGAGCTTTAAAGAAAGCGGAGCAATCGAATATTCTTCGGACGTTTTGATGGGGCTTCAATACGCTGGCTGGGACTATCAGGAAAGCGAAAAGGAAATTGACCGCAGTAAGAGGCTTCGGGAGTTGCTCAATGTTATGGAATCTAATTCTAAATCTGCCGAAGAGGCCGGAGGAGTTGATACACGAGTTGTTCAGCTGAAAATCTTGAAACATCGTAACGGGCGTAAAGGGAATGTATATTTGGAATTTGTACCTAAATATAATTATTTCAAAGCTACTGATCGTTCGGGTAATGGCTGTCCTTTTTAATTGACATTTTAAGAATTATAAATTAGAATTACCAGTAAGGTAATTTTATGAGGCTGAAGAAGTGAAGATTATTTATGTTGACCGTAAAACTGAGAAGCAGTGTACAGACTTGAAGACAGCGTTAAAGTTTTTTGGCGGCGATAAGGGCTTGGCGGTAAGTTTATTGGGCAGGATTAACGCCATTGAACAGGCTGTCGTGATTAAGGATATTATTATGATGCCTAACTTTCACTTTCACGGTCTCAGGGGGAAATTAGACGGCTATTTTGCTGTTGACGTTAAGAGCCGCAGGGATAAATGGAGAATAATTCTCAGGCCGTTGGATAAGGATGAAAAAGTTTTTGATCCGCTTCGTATAGACGAGATCGCCTCTGTCGTTCAGATTGTCGAAATAAAGGAAGTGAGCGCACATTATGAGTAACTATGTTGAGCATAACGGTCGTGTGGCATTTCATCCGAGTTATTACGTTAAAGAGATTTTTGAAGAGACGGGTTTATCGCAGAAAGACTTTGCAGGACGTCTTGACACCACGCCTAAAAATTTCAGCGTATTCTTGAAAGGCAGACAGCGTTTATCGATTGATTTGGCTAATAAATTATCAAGAATGTTGGGAACTTCTGTTGAGTATTGGCTTAATCTTCAAAGAAGCTATGACGAAACGTGCGCTGAATTTTCATCAGAGCGTGAACTTCAGGAAGAAAAAGAAATTTTGAAGCTAATCGACTATAAATATTTTCATGAAAATTTTGGGCTTCCGTCTTTCCCGAGAAAAACTGATGAGAGGGTCAAGGCTTTAAGGGAGTTTTTGTCTGTCGCCTCGCTCACTGTTTTAATGCGTCCGAACTTAGCCGTTAAATTCAGGAGTTTTTCAAATGAATTAAGCAAATCCAATATTGTCAATGCAAATGCTATGGTTCAGACTGCAATTAATTTTGCAATTAAAACTGAAGCTCCAAAATACAATCAGGCTAAATTTGAAAAAGCCGTTAAATTTGCTTTGACTCTTACTAGGGAATACGACAGTTTTTTCCCAAAGATTAAAGATTCTTTCCGTAAAGCCGGAGTTGTTTTAATAGTTTTGCCTAACCTCAAAAATTCGGGCATTAACGGTGCTACAAAACGTCTTGGAGGAAAAATATTATTGATGATAAACGGACGCTTTTCTGACACGTTTAAAGCTGCTTTATTTCATGAAACAGATCACATATTGAAAAAAGATTTAGGAATCACTTTGAACGAAAATTAAAATTATATTATATTGAATAGAGCTGTCAGCAATGGCGGCTCTTTTTTTGTTACTTTCTGTCAAATTTTTTCTTACAGGTAGTTTAGTTTTTTCTGAACGTTCAGATGTAATTTTATTGGGCTTAAATTTGCGAATATTTCCCCGAAATTTTAATAAATTTTTGGTCGATGATATAAAAATATTCTTGAACAATTTTTTTCTTAAAGGTGATATTTTTAACGCGTAATTCTTTGCATTAAAAACGCACAATTTAATCAGCTTGGATTTTGGACAAGCAGTCCCTTTGCCGTACAAAATTCACTCTGTGAGTTTTTAGCAAAGGGAGTTTTGATATTCCTTTTAGGAATATTCGTAAAACGAATAATTAAATCTGCGTTCAAATTTATCAAAATTCACGGCATTGATTTAATAGATTTTTTCCACTGATTTCGTTAAATTCAATTCGATGTTATGATCGAAAAATTGAAATATTGTTGAGTATGAGTTTTGAACATAGCAAAGACTTAAAAGTCAAGTTTAATTAGAGTTTGCTCTGAACTGTCAAGTTTTGAAAAGTTTTTTGAGGAAGCAAAAGAATATTTTTTTTGATAATGATAATATATTAAAAAATTATAAAATTTTTTATGGAGGTTGTGATATGGATAATCAAGTTCATAATTCCATCGTGAGTTTTATCTGGGGCATTGCTGATGATTGTCTTCGTGATGTTTATGTTCGGGGTAAATATCGTGATGTAATTTTGCCTATGACTGTTATCCGCCGCTTAGATGCCGTCTTGGAGGACAGCAAAGAAAAAGTTTTGGACATGAAGAAAAAACTTGACGCTGTGAAACTCGATAATCAATGGCCGGCTCTTTGCCATGCTGCGGGACAGGCTTTCTGTAACTCTTCGCCGTTTTGTCTTCGGGATTTAACAAGCCGTGCTAAAAAGCAAACATTAAAAGCTGATTTTGAAGCGTATCTTGACGGATTTTCACCGAACGTTCAGGAGATTTTAGAAAAGTTTAAGTTCCGCAATCAAATTAACACAATGATCGAAGCTGATATTTTGGGCGCGGTCATCGAAAAATTTGTTTCATCGGATATTAATTTATCGCCAAAGCCTGTTTATAAAGACGAAGCTAAAACTATTCTCAAACATCCGGGACTCGATAATCACGGAATGGGAACAATTTTTGAAGAATTAATCAGACGCTTTAATGAAGAAAACAACGAAGAAGCCGGAGAACACTGGACACCACGCGATGTTGTCGAACTTATGGCCGATTTAATTTTCGTTCCTGTTGCCGATAAAATTTTAGACGCTCCTTATTCTTGTTATGACGGGGCTTGCGGTACGGGCGGTATGCTCACAGTGGCTCAAGACAGGCTCGAAGCTCTTGCGAAAGAAAAAGGCAAAAAAGTTTCTATTCATTTATTCGGGCAGGAAATTAACCCCGAAACTTATGCAATAGCTAAGGCTGATTTTCTTCTTAAAGGTAACGGCGAAGAGGCTGACCATATTTTTTACGGCTCTACACTCTCGTTAGACGGACACGCAACACGGCAATTTGATTTTATGCTGTCTAATCCTCCTTACGGAAAAAGCTGGAAAACTGACGCTGAAAAAATGGGCGGTAAAAAGGAAATTTTAGACAGCCGCTTTAATGTTTATATCAATGACGGCGAACAACTCTCAATGTTACCGCGCTCAAGCGACGGCCAATTACTCTTTCTGCTCAATAACGTATCGAAAATGAAAAAAGATACTCCGCTCGGAAGCCGAATTGCTGAAGTTCATAACGGCTCTTCGATTTTCACGGGCGACGCAGGAAGCGGAGAAAGCAACGCACGCCGTTATATGATTGAAAATGACCTCGTTGAAGCTGTTATTGCCATTCCTGAAAATATGTTTTATAATACTGGAATTGGCACTTTCATTTGGATTCTTGCGAATAAAAAAGAAGAACGCCGAAAAGGAAAAATTCAGCTCATTGACGCTACGAAAATGAAATCTCCGTTGCGTAAGAATATGGGCAACAAAAATTGCGAATTTACTCCCGAAATCAGAAAAGAAATTTTGCGGATTTTTATGGAAATGGAAGAAAGCGAAGTCAGCAAAGTTTTTGATAATAAAGAGTTCGGCTATTGGTCAGTAATGGTTTTACGCCCTCAATATGATGAGGACGGAAATGTTTTGCGTGACAAAAAAGGAAAGCCCGTCGCCGATAAAAATTTGACGGACACAGAAATTATCCCTTTCACTTACAACGGAGGGATTGAGGCTTTTATGCGCGATGAGGTTTTGAGTTACGCTCCTGACGCTTATATTGACGAGTCGAAAACTCAAATAGGCTATGAAATTTCATTCACAAAATATTTTTATAAGCCTGTCGAAATGCGCGGGCTCGGCGAAATAATTTCAAGTCTTGACGCTCTCGAAAATGAAGCCGTTTCAATTTCAGCCGAAGTCATGGAGGGGATTTTATGAAGACTTACGAAAAATACAAAAATTCCGGCGTGTCGTGGCTTGGAAAAATCCCGGAGCATTGGGAGTGGAGAAAATTGGGGAAATATTGCCAAATTATTATGGGGCAATCTCCGAAGGGTGAATCTGTGAACGAAGTTGACGGTATTGAATTTCATCAAGGGAAAATTTTTTTCGGCGAGCGATTTGTTCAAGATTCAAAAATTAAAACGTCAATTCCTACTAAAATTGCTCCTGCTGACTCCGTTTTATTAAGTGTTCGCGCTCCTGTAGGAAAAGTTAATATAACTGATAGAGAAATTTGTATAGGTCGAGGACTTGCCGCTATAAAAACTTCTGATGGAATGCCAACTTTATTTTTATTTTTTTTGCTTCAAACGTTAGAAGAGATTTTTAATTCAAAAGCTACAGGAAGCACATTTAAGGCTATAAATATTGAGAAAATCTATAATCAATTAATTCCTGTTCCGCCGCTTGCCGAACAAGAAGCAATCGTGAAATTTTTAGATTATAAAGTTTCGCGTATAGAAAAGCTAATTCTAATTCGAGAATGTCAAATTGTCAATCTTAAAGAACTCAAAAAAGCCGTAATTAACAAGGCCGTTACAAAGGGTGATTGGAAGCGCGTAAGGCTGAAAAATTTAGTTAAACTTATCAATGAAAAAACGAGTTTGCCAAGTTTGAAATATATCGGAATGGAAAATATAGAATCGTGGACAGGAAAATTAATTGAAACAAAAGAAATTATCCCCGAAAGTGTATCTAATAAATTTTATAAAGGAGATATTCTCTTTGGTAAGTTGCGTCCATATTTAGCAAAAGTTTTTCTCGCGCCGATTGATGGAATATGCTCAAGTGAATTTTTAGTATTGCGGTCTAAAGAAGAAATTGAAGCGAAATTTTTACAATACTATCTCATTTCTTACAAATTTATTGATATTGTAAATTCTTCAACGTATGGAGCTAAAATGCCCCGTGCTAATTGGCAATTTATAGGAAATTATCTTATTCATATTCCACCGCTCAACGAACAAAACGAAATTGCCGAATATCTCGACAAAAAATGCGGGCAAATCGACAAATTAGAGCGTGTCTTCACAATTAACATAGCCTCCGTAACAGGGTGTGTATGTGTGAGATTTTTAGCATTGACTCTGCTGATAAAA
>JAFVEW010000267.1 GCA_017475805.1 Synergistaceae bacterium
AATTTGAAATCAGGAATTTCAGACGAGAACGCCGGAGCTAAAACTAAACTACAAACGCAAAAGGCTAAAGCTAAAATAAAAATTTTTCGCATAAAAATTGCCCTCCTGAAATTAATAATTTTGAAAATTCTATGAATAAAAAATATAACGGTCAACTCGTAGAAATACATATAAGAGATTAAAAAATTTTTCGTATAATTAAAAAACTAATCTGTCCCGAAAAAATCTCACGAAAGGAAAAAGAAAAATTTTTTTATCATGGAAAATATTATTTTGAATTACAACGGAACGCGAGCTGAAGTTCAATATCGCGGAGCGCAATTAGCTTCTTATAAAACTGCAAACGGCCGTGAAGTTCTTTGGCAGGGCGACGCTTGGCCTCAACACACGCCGATTTTATTTCCTGTTTGCGGATCTGTGAAAGACGAAAAAATTAAAATCGCCGGAAAAGAATATCATATGACTAAACACGGCTTCACTCGAAATCCTGACTTCAAGCCCGTTAAAGTCGGCGATGATTTTGTTGACATGGTGCTTGAACCTACTGATGAGAGCAAAGAAATGTATCCTTTTGAATTTAGGCTTCACGTTATTCACACGCTGCTTGAAAAAGGTTTCAGAACGACGCTCTTAGTCGAAAATCTTTCAGATAAAGTTATGCCTTTCTGCACCGGCGGCCATCCCGGCTTTGCGCTGCCTATGGAAGACGGAGCAAAATTTGAAGATTATGATGTCGTTTTCTCAAAACCTGAAAACGGCGTTAACTCTTTGGCGGCAGGCGGCGGCTGTATCAGCGGCACTGAAGTTTTAACTTCAATTCGCGATAAAGGAATTTTATCATTAAATCATGAGCTTTTTGACGAGCGCGACGCAATTATCTTAACAAGTCTTAACAGCCGCAGCGTTAAATTAATCAATAGAAAGTCAGGCAAGGGAATTTTATTTGAATTTCCAAAAATGGAAGTACTCGGAATTTGGAGTATGCCTAAAGCAAACGCCGATTATCTTTGCTTAGAGCCTTGGCACGGAATGCCGGACACTATTGAAACAAGCGGCAATTTTGAAGACAAGCCTTTTGTTACTTTACTTGAGCCCGGAAAGTCTTGGAAAGGAAGTTATACAGTCAGCATGATATAATTAATTTTAATACGTAAAATTAATTATAAAGGGGTAGCTGAAAATGCGTAAAATAAAATTTTTGCTAGCGATGTCGCTTTTAGTTTTCGTGTTCTCGGGTTGCGGTGGAAGTGCTGGCGACGGCGACGATTCAGACTCGGACGCAACTTTACATGAACAAATTTCAGAATTATTAACGGGACAATGGCTCGCATACTCAAATTCCGTCAGGAGTACGCCTACAGTAGCTGCAACAACAATAAGGCTTTCCAGCTTCGGGAATTTTAATCTTTCTATTTCAGATGTGAATTTCGCAAGTGATTCTGATAATTCTGCCGGAACTGCAAAAGTTTATTATTCGCTTTTATGCTCAGTTTATACTTTCGGCGGCAACTTTTTAGAGAACTTGGCTATACGAAGCTATACAAGTTCTTCGACTTCAATATACAAAGAGATGATTTTGACTCCTACCTCAGCCACTGAATGGGTTTTGCAAGACCCTGACAGCTCGACAAAAATTACATTGACATTTACTTCTCTATCCGAAGGCACAAGTATGCAAGCTGTTATCACAGGCTCGGAAACTTTATCTTCAACTAACACTCAATATAATTACACAATTACTTGTAATTCTTTCAAGAAGAATGCTACGGCACTTGAAGACTCAGCACCCGAAAGCGAGGGGGCAGACGCTGAAAAAATCGCGAATATTTTAACAGGCACTTGGAAATTCTCAGAAGGCGACGAGAGCGGCTCGGCCACAGCTTCGAGTAACTTTGACAGAGACAGTGCTGATGTTACACTTGAATTAGCAACAAATGTTTATTTAATAATCTCAGATGTAGACCTTGAGCCTGAAGGCAATACAACGTCATTAACTGGCACGGCCAAAGTCGTTTATAATCACCAGTGGACGGCACGTGACGAGACAGGTGCAATGGTTGGCGATGTCGGCGGTTTCCAATTTGCAAGAACAAGCGGCCAAGACGCGATGAAACTCATTCACGTCCGCGATAATATTTGGAGGCTTGAAGATATAACAACAGGCAACGAACACATCGTCATAACTGTTGAGTCTGAAACAGAACTCAGCACTATATGGGCAGGAGTTACTAGCATAGTAGGCAATATTGGCAATACGTATAACTATTCAATTACTTGTTCGTTCAGAAAACAATAGACGCGGCATTTTGATAGAAAATTAAATTTTTTTCAGCGTCGCTTAAATTTTTAAGGGCTTTGAAACTTTCAACGCTGTCTTTTTGGCTACTCCACGGCGAGTCAGTTCCGAAGATAACGCGGGAAGCTCCGAAGCTCTTTATTATTTTCGTGAATTTTTCCTCGCTTAACATTTCACATTCTTTAGAATTTTTATAAAAATTATCTCCGTTCGGCGTGAAATGTCCGAGTGAAAAGGCCGTGTCAATATAAATTCCTTCATAATCAGCAAAGATTTTTTCAGCTTCGTCCCAAGCTCTCCAGCCGCCCATGTGAGCAAGAATTATTTTTTTAGGATTTTTAATTTTTTTCAGCGCGTTAAAAATTTTTTCAGGCATTGCAAAATCATTGCCCGGAAAGCCTATATCCCAGCCAGCGTGAATTAAAACCGCTAAATCTAAATCGCAGGCGCATTCAAGAATTTTTATAAATTTTTCGTCGTCAATGCTAACGCCCTGATAAACCGGGTGAAGTTTAATACCTTTAATATTAGCTTCTGAAATTCGTCTTAATTCTGATTCAAAATTTTCAAAATCAGGGTGCATAGCTCCGAACGAAATTATATTTTTTGACTCAGAATTTAATTTTATGGCTTTATCGTTAATACTTTGAACTTGCTTAGAGCTTGTCGCAACAGGTTGCAAAATAGAAAAGGACACGCCCGACTCTTTCATCGAGAGTTCGAGCGCGCTTAATGTTCCATCAGTAAAAGGCCGCGTGTGGCTCTTGGCCTGTAACTTTTCAATGGCTGACGCGGCAATTTTTTCAGGAAACGTATGAACGTGAAAATCTATAATTTTATTAATCATCGGCGAGTGCTTTCGACTGTCTGACCATGACCGTGCGAGTGTAGCAGGAGAAAGCGTCCTCTAAGAATTTTTTATCGGGCTTAGGAGTTATAAAACTCACAACAGGAACGATAATAAATCCTGCTAACATGCAAAAAGCTCCGGCGTTAATCGGCGATTGCAACATAGGCGGGAAGTCAGGACGAATAAAAATATTTGCTGTCATCACGACGCTTGAGAAAATGAAATTAATCCAGCACGAGATTTTTGTTACACCTTTCCAATATAAGCTATACATGAACGGTGCTAAGAAAGCTCCGGCCAAAGCTCCCCACGAAACTCCCATTAATTGAGCTATGAAAGTTACGTTTGATTTATATTGAATTAAAGCAAGAATGACGGAAATAATTATGAAAATCACGATTAAAACTCTCATGATTTTTAACTGTTTTTTCTCGTCCATCTCTTTAACAACGTGGCCTTTTAATAAATCGAGTGTCAGAGTCGAGCTTGAAGCAAGAACTAATGACGAAAGCGTTGACATCGAAGCCGACAAGACCAAGATGACAACTACAGCAAGCAAAATATCAGGCAAGCCCGACAGCATTACAGGAATTACAGAGTCGTAGCCTTCAGCAGGTACGCCGACGCCGGCGGGATCAAGCTGTGCCGTGAAAAGTCTGCCGAAGCCGCCTAAGAAATAGCAGCCGCCTGCAACTACAAGCGCAAATAAAGTTGAAATTACTGTGCCTTTTGTTATGTCGCTCTCGTTTTTAATAGCGTAAAATTTTTGAACCATTTGCGGAAGTCCCCAAGTTCCTAAACTCGTTAAGATTACGACGAACATTAAATTAATCGGATCAGGGCCAAAGAACGAGGCAAAAATTCCCGGCGATTTCGCGAGCGGTGTAGCGGCGTGAGCGTCTGAAATTTGAGCAAGCCCTGCTAACGCTTCAGTAAGTCCTCCGCGTGAGGATAAAACAGCAACAACAACCGCGCTTATTCCAAATAACATAATAATTCCCTGAATGAAATCATTAATCGCTGTAGCCATATAGCCGCCTGCAACGACGTAAATTCCTGTTAAAATTGCCATTGCTATAACGCAGACTGAGTAATCAATGCTGAAAGCCATTCCAAAAAGTCTGCTTAAGCCGTTATATAAACTAGCCGTATAAGGAATCAAAAATATGAAGCAAATTATCGACGCAGCGATCTTTAATGCGTTACTCGAAAATCTTTTCCCGAAGAAATCCGGCATAGTTGCACTTGAAAGATATTGCGTCATTATTCGAGTTCGTCGGCCAAGCACAGCCCAAGCCATTAACGAACCTATAATAGCGTTCCCAAGACCTGCCCATGTCGCCGAAATTCCGTAACGCCAACCGAATTGTCCAGCATAGCCTACAAAGACGACTGCGGAGAAATAACTTGTTCCATAAGCAAAAGCCGTCAGCCACGGACCGACAGCACGACCGCCTAAAACGAAGCCTGTTACATCGGTTGAATGTTTACGACAATATAAACCGATGCCGAGCATTATTCCAAAAAATATTAAAACTAAAAAAATTTTCATGAACATAATTTGTTCACTCCTGAAATCAAAATAAAAATTGAAATTATAAAAATTTCGCAGGAAAATTTATCGCGAAAATTCTATAAAAGCAACTCGCAAAAAAGATAGCTAAAAATTTAGTAATTTGACTTTTGAACAGCAGAGTAGAATTAGAAATTCTCCCAAACTCTTGATATAGTTTGATCCATGATTCTTTGACGATCTCGTTTTGAAATGCCTTTTAATGCGTCGTTAATCTCTTGGACAAGTTTAGTATCATTCTTACGGACACCTGCGCAAATTCCTGTAAAATCAAACTTAAAGCCTTCGCCTTCTGAAAGTTTTACCATGACAAAGCCCGGATAAACTCTCTCGTAAGTTTTTGCTGAGTCTAAGTCTAAAATAATCGCGTCAGCTTCTTTTTTTCTAAGTTTATCAAAAAGTTCATTGACTTTCGTAGCGGGCGGAAGGTGAATTGCGCCTCTAATCTGAGTGATAGCTCGGTCAGCATGTGTATCTTTTTGAGCAAGTATTGATGCGCCGATAAAATCTTTCAGAGTTTTTGCCTGTGAATATTTCCCGTTTCTATGGACCATAATTCCGTATTCTGTAGTTTGAATATCATAAGTTTCTGTGAAAGCTATGTTCTTTTTTCGTTCGTTTGTGTCTAACATTCCTGAAAAAATCGCATCAATTTCATTATGATTGAGAGCTTGAACTAAATCATTCCATGCGATTTTTTTAACTTCAAGTTTTGCCCCTATTAATTCAGCAACGAGTTTAGCAATCTGAATATCATAACCTTCAGCGTATGAGCCTTTTTGATTTATTATAGGAACATTTGAGTCAGTAGCTGTCTTTTCTTCCCAGTTATTAGGCTGATAATCACATTCAGTGCCGATACGAAGAACTCGCGTCTCGTGTACATGAAAACGAAGACCTGCAAAGATGAATACGAATATTAATAAAAATAAAATGAGAGAATATTTTTTCATTTTTTAGAAATCCTTTTTTAATTTTTTTTATTTATTTTTTGGGGATTTTGAAGCATTAGAAAATTTTATCAAAATGAAATCATAATTTGCAATAAAAAAAATCGCTCCTTTAGAGCGACGAATTATCCACTTCTCTTACTATTGAACGATCCATAATTCTTTGACGTTCATTTTTAGAAATATTTTTTAGTGCTCCGTTAATTTCTTTAAGAAGCCCTTTATCATTTTTACGAACAGCGGCACAAACTCCTGTGTAGTCGAAAAAAAATGTTTCGTCAGAAGCAAATGTTATGCCGACAATTTCAGGATAAAGATTTTCATTCGCTGCGATTATTTCAGAATCCACGATAATACCGTCAGCGTCATGGCTAAGAAGTTTCGAGAGCATTTCTGAAGCCGTAGCAACCGCCGGAAGACGAATAACCCCTAAAAGCTGATAGATACCTCGATCTAAATTCGTATTTTTCTGGCCGACAAATTTTGCTCCGGCAAAGTCCGTCATTTTTTTAGCTTTTGAATATTTACCGTCCCTGTGAACCATAACGCCGTATTTTTTAGGCAGGCCGTAAATGTCAGAAAAGTCAACAGTTTTTTTCCGTTCGCTTGTGTCTAACATTCCTGAAAAAATTGCGTCAATTTCATTACGATTGAGAGCCGGAATTAAATCTTCCCATGCAATTTTTCTAACTTCAATGTCAGCACTGATTGACTCGGCAACGAGTTTAGCAATCTGAATATCATAACCTTCAGCGTAAAAGCCTTCTTGATTTATTATAGGAATATTAGAGTCAGTAGCTTCCTTTTCCTGCCAGTTATTAGGAGGGTAATCACATTCAGTGCCGATACGAAAAACTCGCGTTTTATTTGATGTTTGATTTGAAGGATGATAGAGGCTTGTAAGAACAAAAACGCATACTAAAAAAATAATTGTAATGAAAAAAGTTTTTTTCAAGCTGAATCACTCCTTTATTTTTTGTTTCTTTTTTCTTTTTCTAATTCCTACTTTCTAATTTTTAGCTAAATTAAAGGTTTTCCCATTCACGGGCTATAGATTTATCCATAATTTTTTGACGGTCATGTTTAGAAAGGCCGCTTAATGCGTCGTTAATTTCTTTGATGAGTTTAGTATCATTCCTGCGAACGCCCGCGCAAATGCCTGTGTAATCAAATTTGAAGCCTTCACCAGCTGAAAATTTTATCGTAGTAAAATTCGGATAAACTCTTTCGTAAGTGTGAGCCGAATCTAAATCTAAAACAGTTGCGTCTGCTTCATTATTTTGAAGTTTATCGAAAACTTCTTTTATTTGCGTTACAGACGGAAGGTGAATCGCGCCTCTAATTTGAGCTATAGCTCTGTCAAAATTCGTATCTTTTTGAGCAATGAACGTCGCACCGATAAAATCTTTAAGAGTTTTTGCATCGACATATTTTCCGTTTTTATGAACTACAATTCCGTATTCAGAGTCTTGAATATCATAAACATCAGAGAAAGCTATAACTTTTTTTCGTGCGCTAGTGTCTAACATTCCTGAAAAAATAGCGTCAATTTCACGCCGGTTAAGTGCCGGGATAAGCTCCTGATATGGAAGTTTTTTGACTTCAAGTTTAGCACCGATTGATTTAGCGACGATTTTTGCAATCTGAATATCATAGCCTTCGACGTAAAAGCCTTCTTTATTTGCTAAAGGGACATTTGTATCTGTAGGTTGTTCTTCTTCCCAGCTATTTGTTAAATCACATTCAGTACCTACACGGAAAATCCGCGTTCTGCTTGAAGCAAAATGAAATCCTGCGTAAACAAAAGCCAATATAAATACAAATGCAATAGCAAATAATTTTTTCATTTTATAAATTCTCCCACTCTCGTGCTATGGATCTGTCCATAATTTTTTGTCGCTCTCGTTTGGAAATACCTCTTAATGCGCCGTTAATTTTATTAAGGAGGCGTGTATCGTCTTTGCGGACTCCTGCGCAAATTCCCGTGAAATCAAATTTGAAGCCTTCGCCTTTAGGGAGTTTTATCATTATGAAGCCGGGATAAACTCTTTCGTAAGTTTTTGCGGATTCTAAATCTATAACAGTTGCGTCTGCTTCTCTGTTTCTAAGTTTATCAAAAATTTCTTGAACCATCATAACGGGCGGCATGTGAATAGCTCCCTTAATTTGAGCTATGGCTCTGTCAAAATTTGAATTTTTCTGAGCAACGAACGTCGCGCCGATAAAATCCTTAAAATTTTTAGCGTCGGCATATTTTCCTTTTTTATTAACCATGATGCAGTATTCACCGCTTTGAACTTCGTAAACATCGGAGAAAGACATAGATTTTTTTCGTTCGCTTGTGTCTAACATTCCTGAAAAAATTGCGTCAATCTCATGATCATTAAGAGCCGGAACAAGATCGTGCCAAGAAAGTTTGAAAACTTCAAGTTCAGCTCCCATTGACTTAGCTACTAACTTTGCAATTTGAATGTCATAGCCGTCAGCATATAAATCATCTTCGTTTTCTAAAGGAACGTTTGAATCCGTCGGGATATTTTCTGCCCAATTATTCGGAGGCAGGTCGCATTCCGTGCCTATACGAAAGACTCTGGCTTCTGTTGCGCCTTTATAACTAAAAAGTAAATTAAAGCCTATATAAATAGAAACGGGTATAGCTAAAATAAGAATAATAATTATTTTTTTCATGCTAAAACACTCATTTAATAAATATAAATAGAAGTTAAGAAATAATTTTTGTTTTTCGTTCCTACTCCCTAATTCCTAGCTAAATTAAAAATTATCCCATTCGCGAGCTATAGATCTATCCATAATTTTTTGACGTTCATGCTTTGAAAGGCTGCTTAATGCGTCGTTAATTTCTCCGAGAAGTTTCGTATCAGTCTTGCGGACACCTGCGCAGACTCCTGAGTAACCGAAATTAAAACCTTCGCCCTTAGGAAATTTTATCGCCAGCATATTCGGATAAGTTTGCTTATACATGTTTATGACTTCAACGTCAAGAATTATGCCGTCAACTTCTTTATTTTTGAGTTTATCTAACATTTCGATGATGCTGTCAACAGGCTCAAGGTGAACGGCTCCTGGTATTTGATTTATAGCTGAGTCTGAGTTCGTTCCGTGCTGGCCTATAAATTTTGCGTCGTTGAAATCAGTGATTTTCGTAGCGTTCGCGTAATAACTGCCTTTGTTCACTACGACGTTATATTCTGCTAAGCGGTCTTCATAAACGTCAGAAAAAGCTATAGTTCTTTTTCGTTCGTCTGTGTCAAGCATACTCGAAAAAATTGCGTCAATTTCCCGCCTATTAAGTGCTGTTATAAGGTCGTTCCAGTCAAGTTTATAAATCTCTAATTTAGCTCCAATTCTATCAGCTACGGCTTTAGCTATCTGAATGTCATAGCCTTCTGCAAAATGGCCTTCTCTATTTGCAATCGGAATATTTGAGTCAGTGTCTCTATCTTCTTCCCAGTTATTAGGAGGATAATCGCACTCGCTGCCGATTCTCAAAACTCGCGAGTCGCCCATGCTAAAGTGAAAGCTGACGTAAATAACTATAGCTAAAAATAAGACTCCGATTAAAGCAAAATTTTTCATATTTAGAAAGCCTCTTTTTTTATTTATATCTTTAATAAATTTATGGAAATTTAGGCTAAATTTTATCATAAAAAAAGCTCCCCTGAAAATCAGTATAATTTCAGAGGAACTTAAGTAATTTAATTTAATTTTATTTCTAAATTTTAGAAATTAAAAACTGATACTATTCATTTCATTCGCAACGACACTATCCATAATGCGTTCACGGTCAGTCCGAGAAAGTTTTTTTAATACCGCGTTAATTTCTTCGGTGAGTTTAGTATCCTGTTTACGAAGACCGACACAAACTCCTGTATAGTCAAACTTAAATCCTTTTCCTTCAGGAAATCTGATTTCGATAAGTTCGGGATACATTTTTTGATACATTCCGACAGTCTCAGAGTCGACGATAATTCCGTCAACCTCGTCGGCTAAAAGTTTTTCAAACATTTGAGCGACAGTCTCAACCGGCTCAAGATGAATAGCTCCCGTCAGCTGGTCTATAGCTGAATCTAAATTCGTACCTTTTTGGCCTATAAATTTTGCGCCGCTAAAATCCGTTAAATACTTAGCATTTGAATATTTGCTGTTGTCTTTGACCATAACTGAATATACAAATTGAACGCCGTAAACGTCGGAGAAAGCGATGATTTTTCTTCGGTCGCTGTTGTCTAACATTCCTGAAAAGATTGCGTCGATTTTATTATTATTAAGAGCTGGGATTAATTCTTCCCACGCGATTTTTTGAATTTCAAGTTTAGCTCCGAGTGATTGAGCCACTAACTTAGCAATCTGAACATCATAGCCTTCAGCAAAATAGCCTTTTTTGTTTATTAAAGGAATATTTGAAGCAGTCGGGTGATCTTCTTCCCAGTTGTTGGGAGTGTAATCACATTCGACACCAACACGTAAAACACGCTCACTGCTCGTAGGCATAAAGTGTAGACCGGCATAAGCAGCGATAGCCAATACCAGAACCGCAATAAGGATAAAATTTCTCAAAACTAATCACTCCTTTATGGAATCTTAATTATTAAATGTTTTCCCATTCTCGTGCAACTGAACGATCCATTAGGCGTTTACGTTCGTGCTGCGAAATGTTTTTTAACGCGCTGTTGATTTCTTTTGTAAGTTTTACGTCGGTCTTGCGGACTCCCGCGCAGACACCCGTGTAATCAAAGACGAAAGTTTCATTTTTAGGAAGCCTTATCGCTTTCAGATGAGGATAAGTTTTAACGTAAGAGCTCATGATTTCAAAATCTGTAATTATTCCGTCGGCTTTGCCTCGATTGAGAGCCTCAATCATTTTCGCAGCCGTATCAACAGGCGGAAGATGTATTGCTCCGGGCAGCTGGTCTATAGCATCGTCTAAATTTGTACCTTCCTGACCGACAAAACGCGCGCCCTCAAAGTCCGTTAATTTTTTTGCGTTCGCCCATCGTCCGTATTTTTGAACTAAAATAGCGTATTCTGTTACTCTGTCTTCATATGTGTCTGTGAAAGCTATTGATTGTTTTCGCTCGCTCGTGTCTAACATGCCTGAAAATATCGCGTCAATCTCTCGTCTATTAAGAGCAGGAATTAAATCTTCCCACGCTATTTTTCTTACTTCAAGTTTAGCACCGATTGATTTAGCAACGATTTTAGCAACCTGAATATCATAACCTTCAGCGTAGTAACCCTCTTTATTTGCCAAAGGAACATTTGAGTCAGTCTCTCTATGTTCTTCCCAGTTGTTAGGAGCGTAATCACACTCAGTTCCAACACGAAGAACGCGGTCGCCCTTAGTATCATATCGAACGCCTGCATAAACCGTGATACAAAACAGCATTACAGCGACCAATAAAAAATTTTTCACGTTTTTATCACCTCTAAGCCCTCTTAAATATTATTCCAATCTCTGGCGATAGTCCTGTCCATTATTCTTTGACGTTCTCTTTGATTTAAGTCTTTCAGAGCATCGTTAATTTCTTTTTGAAGCCTTGTATCCTGTTTACGAACGCCCGCGCAGATTCCCGTATAATCGAACTTAAAGCCTTCGTCTTCAGGGAATGTTATTCCGACGATTTCAGGGTTAGCTTTAACATTCGCGCTGATTTTTTCAGTACCGATTATTATTCCGTCAACTTCGCCGTTAAAAAGTTTGTCGAACATTTCGGTAGTGGTCTTAACGGGTTCGAGCCTTACAGCTCCTGGAAGCTGGGCAATGCCTCTATCTAAATTCGTATCTTCTTGGCCTACGAAACGAGCTCCGGCGAAATCTGTCATCTTTTTTGCTTTTGAATAATTCCCGTCTCTGCGGACTAAAACACCGTATTCAATTTTTTGAACTTCGTAAATATCAGAGAAAGCTATAACTTCCCGTCTCGCGCTTGAGTCAAGCATACCTGAAAAAATCGCGTCAATTTCGCGGCGGTTAAGAGCGGGTATTAAGTCGTCCCACTCAAGTTTTTTAACTTCAAGTTTTGAGCCGATTGAATCAGCAACGACTTTAGCAATTTGAATATCATAACCTTCGGCGTAAAAGCCTTCTTTATTAGCTAAAGGGACGTTTGAATCGGTAGGGTGGTCTTCTTCCCAGTTGTGAGGAGCGTAATCGCATTCAGTTCCGACACGGAGCATACGGCCGTTATTAGCGTTGTAGCGAATGCCTGCATAAATCGATATGCACAACAGCAAGACCGAGATCAGGAAAAAGTTTCTCATTATTTTTTATTGCCTTCGTTTCTTCTATTCTGTAATCTACATTTTATTCTACATATATTTACGTAATTTAATGTCATAAATTTTAGCAACGTGTTTTATGAAATTCAAGAAAAAAAATTGCTCCCCCTTTGATTCATTTTCGGAGGAGCAATTTGAAATTTATAATTTTTATTTTTTATAATCTTGCGATTATTTCGTCTCTCATCTGCGAGCCTGAGATTAATTTTTCGCTGCTATCGCCGGTGTAAATGTCGCCAGTCCTGAGCCCTGCTTTCAAAACTTCGTCGACGGCGTTTTCAATTTTGTCGGCTTCCTTGTTCATATTGAAAGAATATCGCAACATCATCGCGCCCGCTAAAATCGTTCCGATAGGGTTAGCTTTGTCTTGGCCTGCAATGTCGGGGGCTGAACCGTGAATAGGCTCGTAAAGTCCGCGATTGCCTTCACCTAAACTCGCGCTTGGTATCATTCCGATTGAGCCGACGATTTGGCTTGCTTCGTCTGAGAGAATGTCGCCGAAAGTGTTTTCAGTTACGATTACGTCAAACTCTGACGGAACTCTAATTAACTGCATCGATGCGTTGTCAACATACAAGTGATTTAATTTGACTTCGGGATATTCTTTTGCGACTTCTTCAACGATTTCGCGCCAAAGTCTTGAGACAGTGAGAATATTAGCTTTGTCGATCGACGTTACGATTTTCCTGCGTCCCATAGCCATTTTGAAAGCAACATGAGCAATTCGTCTGATTTCGTGTTCAGAATATTCCATGACATCACGGGCTGCGCGTTCGCCGTTTGAAGTTTTGAAGGCTTCGTGTTTACCGAAATAAATTCCGCCCGTAAGCTCTCGAACGATTATAAAATCAATTCCTTTTTCAGCTATATCTTTTCTCAAAGGACAAGCCGACGCAAGAGGCGCGAAAATTTTAGCAGGACGAATATTCGCAAAAACCTCAAGACCCGCTCTAACTCCGAGCAAACCGCGTTCAGGTCGTTTATCAGGCGGCTGATTGTCCCACTTAGGACCTCCGACTGCGCCTAATAAAGTTGCTTCGGCATTCTGACAAGTTTTCAAACTGAAATCAGGTAAAGGCTCGCCGTATTTATCAATAGCGTTGCCGCCCATAGCCACTTCTGAAAAATCAAACTGACCGGGCGCGACTTTTTCTAAGACATCGAGAGTTGCCTTAATAACTTCAGGGCCTATACCGTCGCCGGGAATGACAGCTACATTTTTTTTTGACATTGAATAAAAAATCTCCCTCTGTATTTTTTTGTCATTATAACCCGAAACAAAATAGCAAATGTGCTATGATTTTCAACACTAGAATTATAAAAATATAAAAATAAAATCGGGGGGAAAAAATTTTTTAATGAACGAAAACATAATCATTATTAACTGCGGCTCGCAGTTTACGCAGCTAATAGCGCGGCGGCTCCGTGAAATGAAAGTTCACAGCGTTATTCTAAATTGGGATGTATCATCTGAAACAGTCGCAGCTTATTCACCCAAAGGAATAATAATTTCCGGTGGCCCTGACAGCGTTAATGACACTGACGCCATTGCGGTCGATAAGAAAATTTTTGAATTTAACTGTCCAGTTCTTGGAATTTGTTACGGGATGCAGTTAATGACGAAATTTTGCGGCGGCACTGTAAGCTCCGGCTCTTCGTCAGAATACGGGGTAACTTTAATTAAGCGCAGCGAGAATAAATCGCCTATCTTCAAAGACATTCCCGCAAATATTGATGTTTTAATGAGTCACGGCGACCACGTTTCAAAACTTCCCGAAGGTTTCACAGCAACTTCTTCAACAGAAGGCGGAGTTATCTCGTCAATCGAAAACGCGAATAAAAAATTTTTTGGTCTTCAATTTCACCCTGAGGTTGTTCATACTGAACACGGCGAAAAAATTTTGAGGAATTTTGTCTTCGATATTTGCGGCTGTGCAGGCGACTGGGATTTATCAAACTGGGTCGAAAACACTATAAACGAAATAAAAAACAAAGTCGGCGATAAAAAAGTTGTCTGTGGACTTTCCGGCGGCGTTGACTCGAGTGTCTCAGCAGTTCTTGTCAATCGTGCCATTGGAAAAAATCTTCAGTGCGTTTTCGTTAATCACGGTTTAATGAGACTTAACGAACCTGAACAAGTCATGGCGCAATATCAAGCTCTTGGCCTCAATGTGATTTATGTTGATGCTTCTGAAAAATTTTTGAGCGAGCTTGCCGGAGTTACAGAGCCTGAGCAGAAACGAAAGATCATCGGGCGTTTATTTATAGAAGTTTTCGAGGAAGAAGCTAAGAAAATTCAAGATTCAGAATGGCTTTTACAAGGAACTATCTACCCTGACGTTATAGAGAGCGGCATGAAGGGCAAAAAGGGCGCGGCGTTAATCAAATCTCATCACAACGTCGGCGGCCTGCCTGAAAAAATGAATCTGAAATTATTAGAGCCTCTGCGAGATTTATTCAAAGATGAAGTTCGTGAACTTGGAAAAATTATCGAAATGCCCGAAGAAATTATTTCGCGCCAGCCTTTTCCTGGTCCGGGACTTGCTGTGCGCTGCTTAGGTGAACTAACGAAAGCACGTCTTGATGTTTTGCGTGAAGCCGATGCAATTTTCCGAGAAGAATTAAAATCCGCAGGACTTTATAAAAATATTTGGCAGGCATTTTGCGTTTTACTTCCTGTTAAGTCGGTCGGTGTTATGGGCGACAGCAGAACTTATAATGAAGTCATAGTTTTGCGGGCAATAAATTCGCAGGACGCTATGACTGCAGAATGGTCAAGAATAGATTTTGACGTTCTTGATAAAGTCTCAAAAAGGATTTGCAACGAAGTCAAAGGCGTCAACCGCGTTGTCTTGGATGTAACTTCAAAGCCGCCTGCAACTATCGAATGGGAATAATGCAAAATCATAGGCCACGAGTAGCTTAAAAATTCATCAGTCGTTCATGAAAAAGGACGGCTGATTTTTTTTATTCCTAACAAAGGTATAATTCTCCCCAAAAATTTTTTTAAGGAGTGATCTATTCTTGAAGAACTTTATTAAAATTTTACTCGGCGTTGCTGTAATCGCCGGAATTTGTTATGGTCTTAATAACTTCCGTGAAAATAAAATCTCTCAGCCTGAACCTGAAATAATCAGACCAGTCAGAACTATAAAATTACAGGGCGGAAATGAAAATTTCAAACGAAAATATTTCGGAACTGTCCATGGCGGCAAACGCGCAGACCTTTCTTTTAGAGTTCCAGGCACCCTCAAAAATATTAACGTTGAAAAAGGCGCAAGCGTTAAAAAAGGTCAACTCTTAGCAACGTTAGATCCTCGCGATTTTAATACGAAAATCTCTCAGGCTCAAAGCTCACTTTCACAAGCTCAGGCTCAATATAAAAATGCTCAGGCCGACTTTAATAGATACGAAAATTTATATAAGCAAAAAGTTATAGCTAAAGCTCAATATGACACTTACAAAACTCAAGTCGATGTAACGCGCTCGGCGGTCAACGCTGCAAACGCTAATGTTAAATCTGCTCGCGATGCCCTGCGTGATACTGAACTCCGCGCTCCGTTCGACGGGGTTATTGCTGACAGAACAGTCGAGAACTTTCAGGATATAGCCGCAAAGCAGACTATTTTCAGCCTTCAGGACTTAACGACGCTCGAAATAGTTTTTAATGTTCCTGATAACGATGTTTTGACGGCTCCTATTCCGCAAGTTCACAGCATTAACGATTTACGCAATCATTCTGACCTTTTCACAATGACAGCACGCTTTGAAGCAATCCCTGACAAAGAATATAAACTTGACTTAAAGGAAATTGCAACGCAAGCAACGAGTTCAAACACTTATCCAATTACTGCTGTAATGCCTGCGCAATATGATATTAGGATTTTACCGGGCATGGCCGTTACCGTCGAAGTAGATTTCTCAGGCGAAAAAAATTCAGAGCCTGGCGACTCAAAATTTATAGTTCCTACGACAGCGATTTTGAACGAAAACGGACAAAATTTTGTCTGGAAATTCACAGGACATTCAGGCAGCCAAGCGGGCGCACTCGTCGCGAAAATTCCTGTAACACTCGGCGCAATTCATGACGGAGGCTTAATCGAAATTGAAAACGATTCTTTAAGCGGCGGCGATATTATCGTAACGGCGGGCGTAAATTTCCTGCGTCCGGGTCAAGAAGTCAGGCTCATGGAGGAATAAAAAATGATTTTATATTTCTCTGCAACAGGCAATAATAAATACTGCGCCGAATTTTTAGCTTCACGGACTAACGACAAAATTATTTCGCTTAATGACATGATAAAAAATAATGTTCATGTTCTTGACTGCGAGGGCGAAAAAAATTTAGGCATTGTCGCTCCGACTTATGATTTTGATTTAGCTTATGTCGTCGTGGATTTTCTTAAAAATCTTGAATTTCAAAATCTCAGTAAAGAAATTTATTCGTTCGGAATAATTACTTGCGGAGGCAGCAGCGGCAACTCTGAAAGCACCTTACGCAAAATTTTAGACAGCAAGGGAATAAAACTCAATGCCTCTTTCACTGTCGCAATGCCGGATAATTATGTTTTAATGTTCAAGCAGAAAAGCCCTGAAGCAAAAAATAAAATGCTCGCAAAGGCCGACGAAAAATTAAAAGAGATTTCTGAATTAATCTCGGCCAAGAAAGACACGCCCGTAAAAAATTCTAAAGTCCCTAAAATTTTAATGTGGGCAACGAGAAAATTTTTCATTCCGTCTCAGAAAAAAGTTGAAGGCTTCTCCGTCAATGAAAATTGCATTTCTTGCGGCTTGTGTGAAAAAATTTGTCCCATGAATATTATTAAAATTCAAGATAATAAGCCCGTCTGGACAAAAGATAATTGCGCGTGCTGTCTTGCTTGCCTTCACCGTTGTCCGAAACAGGCTATCAATCGCGGCAAGTCTGCTAAGAACGGACGATATATAAATCCTAACGTGAATTTTTAGAGAAAAGAGAGTGAAAAATTCATGGATATTGCAAGAGCAAGCATAAAAAAATTCACTGTCGTTATATTTCTTTGCATCTTAATTTTATTGGGCGGCGTCAAGGCTTATTTTGAAATCGGAAAACTTGAAGACCCTTCTTTCACAATCAAAACCGCAGTCATAACGGCTGTATATCCAGGTTCAAGCGCGAGTGAAGTTGAGCAGGAAGTTACGAGCCGTATCGAGGACGCTGTCCAAGCTATGGGCGAGATTAAACATATTCGTTCGCGTTCGACCCCGGGAATGGCAATTATATATGTAGATATTAAAGACGAATATACAAGCAAAGAACTTCCGCAGGTTTGGGATAAGTTGAGACAAAAAGTCAACGACGCTCAAGTTTATATGCCTTCAGGGACAACGATTTTAATTAATAACGACTTCGGTGAGGTTTACGGTCAATATTACGCTTTAATCGGCGACGGCTACACAATGAAAGAGCTTTATGACTATGCCGACTTCTTGAAGAAAAATTTAGTTTTAGTCGACGGCGTCGCGAGCGTAAAAATTTTAGGAGAACAAACTGAAGCGATTTATGTTGAGTTTTCAGCGTCGCGAATGTCAGCACTTGGCCTTTCGCCTTTAATGGTCTTCGCGGCTTTGACTCAGCAAAATACTTTGACAGCTTTAGGGAATATAACCTTAGGCGACAGATATTTGCAGATTTCACCGACGGGCGCGATTTTATCTGTTGAAGACATCAGCGACCTCGTTATCGGCGGTGCAGGCAGCAATTTAACACGGCTTAGAGACATTGCTACGGTCAGAAGAGCTTATGCTGAACCTCAAAGTTTCAAAATGAAATTTAATAACCGTCCGTCGCTTGCTATAGGAATTTCGACAGTCGATGGCGGAAATGTTGTTGACATGGGTCGCGCAGTTTCAAAGAGGTTAAAAGAATTGGAGGCTTTTCGTCCTGTCGGCATTGAGCTAAATGAAATTTATATGCAGTCGGATCAAGTTGTTAAGTCCACGAACGATTTTATAATTAATTTAATCGAATCGCTTGCTATTGTCGTAGGAGTTTTATTAATTTTCATGGGCTTGCGTTCAGGCTTAATAATCGGCCTCGTACTTTTAATCACAGTCGCAGGAACTTTTGCAATAATGAACGATGCAGGAATTACTCTTCAAATAGTTTCTCTCGCGGCATTAATCATCGCGTTAGGCTCATTAGTCGATAATGGAATTGTCGTAGCCGAAGGAATGTTAGTCGGCGTTGAACGCGGCCAGACAATCGAAGACGCTGCCTCAGACTCAGTCGAAAGCTCTAAATGGTCAATGCTCGGCGGAACTTTTATAGCAGTCTTAGCTTTTGCTCCTGTCGGACTTTCAAAAATGCAGGCCGGAGAATTTTTGCGGAGCTTGTTCCAAGTTATAGCAATCTCAATGGCTTTGAGCTGGGTTGCTGCATTGATAGCCGCGCCGGTCTTAGGAAAATTATTTTTGAAGCCGTCGAAACGTGAAGGTGATCCTTATGACAGCTTTTTATTCAGGTGCTATAAAATTTTTCTTGAAGGCTGCCTTCACCATAGAATTTTGACGATAATAATAACGTTAGCGGCTTTTGTCGGTTCTCTTTATATTTTTACGACGATGCAGACGTCTTTCTTTCCTGATTCAGAAACAGTTTACTTTAATGTAGATTTATGGAGTCAAGAAGGGACTTCATTAGAAGCTCAAGAACAAGCGACTCAAAAATTAGTTGACTTTATAAATGCTGACGAGAACGTGAAAAATATTTCGCAATTTATCGGCAACGGCGGTTTGAGATTTATGCTGACATATTCTCCGCCCGATCCTGACACGGCTTTTTCGCAGTTAATGGTCGAAATGAAAGACGCGAAATTTACGCGCGAAATGTTATTAAAAACTCAAGAATTTATAAATGAAAAAATGCCCGAAGCTCAAGGCTATTGCAGATTATTCGCACGAGGCAGCGGAATGAGTGAAAAAATCGGCGTCAGATTTTACGGTTCAGACCCTGAAACGTTGAGATGGCTCGCAAAGCAAGCTGTTCAAATTATGCAGGACGACCCGTCAAGCGAATTTACTCGAACAGATTGGCGCGAACGAGTTGAAGTTATCAGGCCGAATATCTTAAAAGATCAGATGCAAAGTTTAGGGCTTGGAAGACCTTTAATAAATTACGCTATGCAGCTCGCAACAACAGGAATGACCGTCGGAGCTTTTAGAGACGGCGATAAAAGTTTAGAAATTAAGGCTGCTTTCATTCCAGAAGAGCGAAATAGAATCGATTTATTAAGTTCTCTGCCTATATGGTCGCCTGCGCTAAATAAATCAGTGCCGCTCGGAACGGTTTTTTCAAATATTAATACTGTTCTTGATGACAATATCATAATAAAACGCGATAGAAGCAGAATGATTACAGCCATGAGCGAAGTTAAATTCGGACACAATGCTGATGCGATGTTAGCTCGAATTAAATCAAAAATCGAAGCCATAAGAATTCCTTTAGGCTATTCTCTCGAATGGGGCGGCGAACACGAACTTTCAGATGAGTCTATAGCAGGAATGGCGGTAATGTTTCCGGGCGCGATTTTATTGATGTTCGTTATCATGGTATTTTTATTTAACGGTTTTAGACAGCCTGCAATAATTTTTATATCGCTGCCATTAATTTTAATCGGCGTTGTAGGCGGCTTATGGCTTGCGCGAATGGACGTGAGCTTCTTAGCTATAGTCGGAGTGTTAAGTCTTGTCGGAATGTTGGCGAAAAATTCTATCGTTATGCTTGATCAAGTCAGCGCGGATTTTGAAGCAGGCCGCGACAAATACGAAGCCATTGTCGAAGACGCTGTTGCAAGACTTAGACCTGTTGCAATGTCGGCGGGAACTACAGTTTTAGGAATGATACCTTTAATTTGGGACGTAATGTTCGGGCCTATGGCTGTAACTATGATGGGAGGCCTTACGGTCAGCACAATTTTGACGCTGATTATTATCCCGGTCTTGACAGCAATTTTTTAT
>JAFVEW010000268.1 GCA_017475805.1 Synergistaceae bacterium
CCTTATAGTCCTGAATTGAATCCAATAGAAAATTTTTGGCATTGGCTAAAGAAAAAGATATGCGATTTGATAAAATTTTCACAAAATCTCGATAGTAATTATTAGCATTTTTCAAGTGCTTTAACTATAGAAAAAAGTTACGGGATACGGCAGGCTGCAAGAGCTTTAGGGCGCGACCCTTCTTCCGTCAGCAGGGAAATTAAGCGCAATAAGGGCTCGAAAGGTTATAATCACTGGCGTGCTCATTCCCTTTCGATTGAACGGAGGAGAAAATCTCATCCGATGAAAAGGCTTGCTGAAAATTCAGAGCTTTGGGCTAAGGAGCCTGAATTTTTAACCCAGACTCCTCGTGCTGTGCGAAAAATTTATTTTTACGACTATTTAATTACTTTCAGAGCTTTTCTATCTATCGTCAAGGCGACGAAAATCAAGAACACGATTCCTTTTATTAATTGCTGAGTCGCTGACTCAAAGCCGAGCATGACTAAGCCGTTATTCAAAACCGTATACATTAACGTTCCTACGATGATATTTGAAAATCTGACTTTAGCTCCGCCCGTGATAGGCAAGCCGCCAAGAACAAGCGAAATTAAAATTTGAGTTTCAAGTTGATTTCCTGCCGTTGCCGTTATCGAGCCGACTTTAATAACGTTTACGAAAGCAGCAAGCCCCGTCAAAGCTCCTGCAGCTACGAAAGTTAAAAATTTTACCTTGTCAGTGCGAACTCCGGAAAATCTCGCAGCAGTTTCGCCAGAGCCTATGGCTTTAACATCATTTCCAATTCGAGTGAACTTGAATAAGAAAAATGCTATTACTAACACCGCAACAGTAATTGAAATTTTCAGAGCGTCGCTGTCTAAAGATTTAATAGCCGCGCTCGCCGGAATTGCCGTCTCTGTCGTTAAATAAGCGCAGACTCCTCTGAATAAATACATCGTGCAAATCGTAACAATAAAACTTTGAAGCCTAAATTTAACGTGAAAGAATCCGTTTATAGCTCCGATTGCCGCGCCTGTTAAAATTCCGCCGATAATCGCTAAAGGAATGTTATAGAACGAGAGCATCGAAACAACTATAGAAGCCACGCCGAGCGTTGAGCCTTCAGTGAAGTCTATCGAGCCGAGCGTCATTATAAAAAATACTCCGACAGCTACTATCATCGGATAATAAACCTGCGACAATAAAAGCCTTAATCTTTTAGGCTGCATAATCCGCCCGTCAGTCAGCCAATACATGACGCCTAAAATTACTACAAGCCCGATGAAAGGCAAGAGACCTTTGAAAGTGTCGCTGTCAAGGAGTGCGGAAATTTTTGATTGTTTTTCGTTGTTATTTGCCATAATTTTTTCACCTTTCTTCCCGGCTAAACCATTTTTGCGATTAAATCTTCTTCGCTGAGAGACTCGCTGCGAGAAAATTCGCCGTTAATTTTTCCGTCTTTCATGATTAAAATCCTGTCGGACATTCCTAAAAGTTCGGGAATTTCTTCGCTGATCATGATGATTGATTTTCCCTGCGCTGTGAGTTCTGACATTAAAGCATAGATAGCCTGCTTGACTTTGACATCAATTCCGCGTGTCGGAGAGTCTAAAACTAAAATGTCGCTTCCTTTGCCGAGCCAGCGTGCTAAAACGACTTTTTGCTTGTTGCCGCCTGAAAGTTCAGAAACAAATTGATGAATGTGCTGCATTTTCGTTTGCATTTTATCGACGTATTCTTGAGCAAATTTATTTAACTTTCCTGCTTTAAGAATATGAGCTTCGGCCAAGTCATCAAGTGAAGGCAAAACGGCATTATTTCTGATACTTTCGTTGAGGATTATTGACTCGTTATCTCTGTCTTTTGAGGCGTAAGCTATGGATTTTTTAATAGCCTGCGGGATTGAATTTATTTCTGTTCCGTCAGCAAGTTTAACGCTGCCTTGTCTATCCCATGACGCTCCGAAAACTGCTTTGCCGACCTCGTGCATTCCGCACTCTGATAAACCTCCGAAGCCTAAAATTTCGCCGCGATGAAGTTCAAAATTAACGTCTTCAATTTGTCCCGGAACTGTTACGCCGTTGACGCTCAAAACGACTTCACTTGAAATTTCTTTGCCGTAGTCAGTACGATAATAAGCCGTTCCGATGTCGCGCCCGACCATTAAACGTTTTATTGAATCTTCGTCAACGTCAGAGCTTTTAACAGTGTCGATATATTCGCCGTCTCTTAAAATCGAAATCGTGTCGCAATGTTCCAAAACTTCGCCTAAGTCGTGGCTGATGAAAATAACGCTTCGCCCGTCAGCTCTAACGGCGTCCATAATTTTATAAAGTTCGAGACGGCCGTTTTGAGATAAAGCCGTCGTAGTTTCGTCAACGATTAAAATTTTAGGCTTCATGTAAGTCGCTTTGACTATCTCGACTAATTTTCTGTCTTCAAAATTATAATTATCAATCATTGCACCGGCGCGGATATTTTTGAATCCGTATTCGTCAAGCAATCTTTGAGCTTCGGCGTTCATTGCGCGGGTGTTTTTAATCAAGCCTCTCATGAAAGGTTCTTCATGGCCTAAGAAAATATTTTCAGCGACGCTTAAGCCTGATAAAGTTCCCATTTCCTGAACGATGATTGAAACTCCGATGTTATTAGCTTCAACTTGGTTTTTGACGTTTACGACTTGGCCGTCAAGTGTGAAAGTTCCGCCGCCTATCGTGTAAATTCCGCAGAGCATTTGACAAAACGTGCTTTTGCCTGAGCCGTTCTCCCCGATTAAAGCGCGAATTTCTCCGGCATTAATTGTCAAACTTACGTCATTAACGGCGTGAGTGATCCCGAAATGTTTATCGATGTGTTCGGCTTTCAATAAAATTTTATCGCTCATTGTTTCCGCCTCCTATTTAACAACAGAGCCGCGCTGGCCGCGAGCTGTAAGCGTTACGATTATTAACAATGCCGCGCCCGTTACGACGTTTTGAATCGTTGTCGGAGCACCGAGAGCAACGAAGCCGTTGAAAATTATCGCGATTATAAATTCACCGATGACGATCGCGCTTATAGGGTTGCCGTATTTTCTGAAAGCTACGCCAAAAAACGTTCCCATTAGAGGCTGAAAGTTTCTACTCATTGTGCTCATGCCAGTTAGAGCTGTCATGGTCGTGCCGTATGAGACAGTTAAAATCGCCATTATTCCGACAAAGAAATGAAGCAGAGCAAAGCCGATTAATTTATATTTTTTAACATCAATGCCCATGTTCTTAGCTGTAAATTCGTTTGAGCCTATAGCGTTGCAGTAAGTTCCGATTCTCGTATAGTTCAAAATGAACCACATCAAAGCAAACGCAAGAGCCGCTAAGATTATATTTCCGGGTGCGCCTGAGAAAAATCTAAGTTCTGGAGCTAAAGTCTGTTTGACGCCGCCTGCAACGAAGACCGCAATACTTTCAAAGACTAACATTAAGCCGACCGTAACAATCATTGAAGGAACATTTAATTTATTGTATAAAAATCCGATTAAAATTCCTATGAACGTTCCGCAGCCGAGACAGCCGATTATAAAGCCAAGATAGCCAAGTTTTTCTGAAAGAATTACACCGACGATTGAAGACAAAACGATATTTGCGCCGACAGCGAAATCAAATAATCCCATGACGACGATGAAATATAATCCGCAGCCGCCGACAGAGTAAATTATTGAAGACTGAAAATATGAAAATAAATTCGCAGGGCTTCCGAAGTTAGTCGGGGTTAAGAATTTGAAGAGAGCATAGAAAAATAAAACCATTGCTCCTAAAATCATGAAGCCGAATAGCTTTGAATTTTTGAAATTCTGCATAAAAAATCACACTTCCTTTTATAAAAAATAGGAAGCAGGAGTTAAAAAAAACTTCCTACTTCCTAATTCCTAACTCCTACTTGCCTTATTTCGCGTGGCGTGCAACGACGTCTTCAACTGAAAGTTTTGCGCAAGCAGCCGCTAAATCTTCATATGAGAGTTCAGCAAGAGCTTTGATTTCGTCTTCAGTGTAAGGAAGTTGATCGCCTGTGAAGAATTTTGCATAATTCTCATAGTCTGCCGGTGAAGCAACGTACATGTACGGGAAGACCATATCTCTGAAGCCGTCGGTCTTGGCCTCGTATTTGCCGCGAATCGTGTTATAGACCATCAAGAAAGCAAAGAAAGGATCTGCATAATGTCCGCCTGACTCAGCAGCCATTGCGCCGCTCTTTAATTTTGCGTCAAGGTCAGGAAGGAAGTCCGTCGAAACGACTTTGATTTTTCCTGTTAAACCTTTTACTTCGATTGCCGCAATAGCTCCAAGAAGAGTATCACCGCCGCCGCCTGCAACGATTAAAGCATCGATGTC
>JAFVEW010000269.1 GCA_017475805.1 Synergistaceae bacterium
ATTTATAAGGATTCCTTTTCGTCCATACACAGTTTATTGTACAGGCTCTGGAAAAAAGCCTTGAATTACTTCTACGTGAAATTTATGGATCGCTTCTCTCTCGTAGCGTAAGAGAAACTTCTTACACAGTTTGCTTGACAGACTCCAAGTAAAGCCCAAGCTCTGTCTGAAATATCGTGTCGTCTGTAATCTTCTTTCATTTTATCTTTTACTTTCTCTTTTATTTTCTTATATTTTATCATTTATGACGACACGATCTAGAAATTACTTAAACACAATCGAAAATTTATTTTGCGTCGGCCGCAACGGTCAGCATAGATACAACAATATAGATCACTCGATGTGTACTGCATTCGAGGCTGTAAAAAATATTTTATCTTGCAACAAAGACAAGTCTAACATTTGGAACGTCAACACAGAAAAAGAATATCATGAAAGCAAATAGAAATTTAACTTCTAACTCCTCATTGCTTTTTTAGAGCATCACGACTTCTTTTTCGCAATTTATTCAAAATATTTAAGGCTTCAATCGGCGTCATGTTGTCAGTGTCAAGCTCAGCAATTTCTTCAACTAACCCGTCGGCTTCGGGCGAGAACATCATAATTTGACGTTTCAATGCAAGCTGCGGCAACGGCGCGGAAATTTTTGTTGCGTTCTTAACTTCAAAGCCTTCACGTTCAAAAATTTCTAATAATTCAAATGCTCGTCTTAAAACTGAATTAGGCAGACCCGCAAGACGGGCGACTTCAATTCCGTATGAACGATCCGCCGGGCCTTTCACAACTTGATGTAAAAATAAAATTCCGTCCTTGCCTTCGCTAACGGCCATGCTGTAATTTTTAACGCCGTCTAACCTTTCTTCAAGACATGTTAATTCATGGCAATGAGTAGCAAATAAAACTCGCGCCTTTGAACTTGCCTGCAAAAATTCAAGAACTGCCCAAGCTATGCTCATGCCGTCCCATGTTGCTGTGCCGCGTCCAATCTCGTCTAAAATTATTAAACTTTTATCTGTAACGTTGTTTAAGATATTTGCTGTCTCTAACATTTCTATCATGAAAGTGCTTGAGCCTCTAACTAAATCATCACGCGCTCCAATTCTTGTGAAAACTCTGTCAACAATCCCAAAGCGTGCGCTGTCAACAGGTATCCATAAGCCCGCTTGAGCCATTATCGATAATAAGGCCGTCATTCGCAGCCATGTAGATTTTCCAGCCATGTTAGGCCCTGTCAAAATTATCACGCGGCCTTCAGAATCTAAATTTACATCGTTAGGAACAAAAATTGAATCTTTTAATTCAGCTTCGATAACAGGGTGTCGGCCTCCCTTAATTTCTATAACGTCAGAATCGTCAACAACAGGGCAATTATAATTTCTTTCTCTTGCTATAAACGCGCACGATGCCACGCAATCAAGAATCCCTAATAATTTTCCCGTTAATTGCAAAGGCTCGCTATTTTCTAAAACTTTATTAACGACTTCGAGATATAAAGCACCTTCGATCTTTGAAATTTCAGACTCGCTGTCTTTCATTTTAGCTTCAAAATTTTTTAGTTCAGGAGTCGTGTAACGTTTCGCATTGACTAAAGTTTGAGTTTGTTTGAAATAGTCCGGCTGAATAGTAAGACCGTTTTTGCCTGCTTCAAGATAATAGCCGAAAGCATTAGTGAAGCCTGCTTTTAATTTCGGAGTTTTAGTGGCTTCGCGTTCACGTTCAAGATATTCTGAAAGCCATTGCTCGCCTTTTGTTGATATGTCGCGCCATTCACTAAGCTCAGAATTAAAGCTCGAACGAATCACAGGCGACGCTCCTAAAAATCGCGGCAAATTTTCTTCAAGAGCGTTTTCAAGATAATTGCTTAAATCCGATAAGTCAGGAATATTTTTTATAATAGCGTTGACATTTTCAGCAAGCGAGATTTTTTTTATATCAGGAATTAATCTCAAAGTATCGCGGATAGCTCCTAAATCTAAAGGATTGCCTGTGCCTAATGCAAGTCGCGATAAAGCACGCTCAACATCACGAGTACCGGCTAAAATATCTTGCAGTGCAGCACACTCACGGCGAGCTTCGACTAAAATTTTTATAGCGTTCTGACGGCGCGAAATTGCTTTAATATCCATCAGCGGCCTTAAAAGCCAATCTCTAAGAGTTCTACGTCCCATAGGAGTCCGGCACTTATCGATAGAAGATAATAACGAGACTCCGCTTTGAGAAGTCTCAGGGATTAGCTCAAGATTTCGCTGTGCCGCAGCGTCAAGGCTCATTCTGTCTTTTATTAAAAGCGGCGAAATTTTTAAGACATTATTAAGAGTGCTGAATTGAGTCGCTGAAAGATAATCAAGCGCAGCCCATGCAGAACCTACGCAAGGGTCTTCTTCATTAATGCCGTAACCTGCGAGACGAGAAGTTTTCAAAGCAGATTTTAATCTTCCGGCGGCGTTTTTAGTCTTAAAATTTTCAGGCGAGACTCCGACTAAATTATAATTTTTAAGAAATTCAGGAAAATTTTTCAAATTCAAATTCGACGGATATAAAACTTCACCGGGAGCAAAAGCCGTGAGCATTGCCGCCGCGTCTCGTTCGCTTAAAGTTCCGGCTTCAAGTAAGCCAGTGTCGACAGAGAGCAAAGCCATTGCGATTAAATTTTTCAAAGGCCATACCGCCGCTAAATGTCCTGAATCTGCAAAATTATCATCAGGAACGTAAGTTCCAGGCGTAACAACGCGAACGACTCTACGTTCAACGATTTTTTTTGCATCGACTTCGCCTATTTGTTCACAGATTGCTGCACGGCAGCCTGCTTTTATTAAACGTCCCAAATAAATATTCAAAGCATGATGAGGGATTCCAGCCATAGGAATTTTTTTTTCAGAATCGCGAGCCGTCAAAGCTATGTCTAAAATTGCGGCGGCTTTCCGAGCGTCGTCAAAAAACATTTCGTAAAAATCTCCCATGCGGAATAATAAAATAGCGTCAGGATAATCTTCTTTGAATTTCTTATATTGCTCCAGCCAAGGAGTTATTTTTATATCTGAAGGTATTGTCATAGTATAATTTTACAGCTTATTATCTAAAAATCACAATTTAATTTTTGTTTTTTAAGGAGATGAGTTTAAGATTAAAATTTCAAGTAGATTTACAATAGCTATTCATATGCTTGTCTGCATAGATTATTTTCATGAAACTAATTTAATCACAAGCGAATTTTTAGCTTCAAGCATTCAAGTTAATCCCGTGATAATAAGAAGAATAATTTTGCAGCTTAAAAGTGCAGGCATGATTAACGTAAATAGAGGACGCGGCGGCGTAACTCTTACACGGTCGCTCGAAGAAATTAATCTCTATGAAGTTTACAAAGCTGTCGACTGCGTGAGCGGGAGTCTCTTTCATTTTCACGAAAATCCTAATCCAGCGTGTCCTGTCGGAAAAAATATTCATAATGCTCTCGACGAAACTCTTACAGAAATTCAAAAAACTTTTGAAGATAAATTAGAAAGTTTCACCATTAAAGACATCGCAGAAAAAATAATTTAATTGTAACTCTTGACATTACATAAAGATGATAATAAAATTTTTATCGTTGTAACAAAAAACATTACAGAAAGGAAAAATAAATTCAAATGAAAATCGCAGTCGTATGTGCAAACGGAAAAGCAGGAAAATTAATCACCGAAGAAGCCGTTAATCGCGGCCTCGATGTTACAGCAATCGTAAGAGGCGAAAACAAAACGAAAGCACCTCACGCGATTCAAAAAGATATTTTAGAAGTTAAAGCCGAAGACTTAAAAGGCTTTGATGTTGTCATTGATGCCTTTGGAGCTTGGACGCCGGATACTTTGCCGTTACATAGTGCATCATTAAAAGTTTTGTGCGATGCTCTATCAGGAACTCAGACAAGACTCTTAGTTGTCGGCGGAGCAGGAAGCCTCTATGTTAATCCCGAACACACGTTGCAGTTATATCAAACTCCGGATTTTCCCGAAGATTATAAAATTATAGCTGCAGCTCAAGTTAAAGAACTCGATGAGTTAAGAAAACGCAATGATGTCAAATGGACATTCGTAAGCCCTGCCGGTGATTTTCAAGCTGACGGAGCAAGAACAGGAAAATATATTCTTGCGGGCGAAGAATTAAAATTAAATTCAAAAGGCGAGAGCGTCATCAGTTATGCAGACTACGCAATCGCTATGATTGACGAGGCAACAAAAGGTAATCATATTAAACAAAGAATCAGCGTTGTAAAGGAGTAATTTTAATCATGAAAAAAATTTTTCTTGCGTTATTATTTACGGCGTTGTTAGCGTCAGCAACATTCGCAAATCCTATCAGCG
>JAFVEW010000020.1 GCA_017475805.1 Synergistaceae bacterium
ATGTTCCGTGTGAATTTCGTGTTCTCTAATGTCAGAAACCTTGACGGGGCGAAAAGTTCCAAGTCCAACGTGCAAAGTTACATATGCAATTTTTACGCCGATATTTTTTATTTTATTCAAAAGTTCTGTTGTAAAATGCAAGCTTGCTGTCGGTGCAGCGACTGAGCCGTCGTTACGGGCAAAAACAGTTTGATAAGACTCTCGCATATCGTTTTTATTTTTGATGTAAGGCGGCAAAGGAACATTTCCGGATTTATCTAGAAAATTCATAAATTCATCACGAGATTCGCAATCAAATTCAACTTCGCGGATACCTTCATTTTTTTCAGCGAGTACATTTATAAAAACGTTTTCTACTTTTAATTTCGCTCCCGTGTGAATTTTTCGCGCAGGTTTTACTAATGCTTCCCAAGTTAAAAAATCGCTGGTCAAATTTTTCAGCAAAAAGACCTCGCATTGACCACCGCTCTCTCGAACTGCTTTTAATCGCGCCGGAATAACTTTCGTGTCGTTTAATACTAACAAATCATCAGGACGCAAAAATTTTGTAATATCACGAAAAATATTCTCACGCAAAATTGTATTTTCTTTGACATTCCACACCAAAAGTCGCGACGAATCACGCGGTGAAGCCGGTTCTTGTGCAATAGCTTCCGGCGGAAGTTCATAAAAATACGAACTTAAATTATATAAATCTTCGTGCCTAATCTGTTTCACTTGAATCTCTTTATAATCGTGCCCGGATAATAGTGCATCAAAATCTTTTCAGCTGTCCAGCCTTGTTCAGCCATTGCCATTGCTCCCCATTGACACATCCCAACGCCGTGCCCCCAGCCTCGCCCGTAAAATACGAAATCATTGCCCGATTTTTCGATTGAGTAGCCGTATTTATTTAATTTAGGAGCTTGCTTTTGTGTAGGAATTTTAATTTTTTGCCGTGAGCTTCGGTCAAGACCAGTTTTGTAATAATCTTTTTTCTTGTCAGGATTCGTCAGCATATCAATTAATTCAGTAGTTGTAAAAATCCCGTTCGCAGTCATTTGAGCAATTCCCTGCTCTTCTTCAAAAGTTAAATTTGATTTTGTATTTGAAGTTTTATGAACTCCGACAAGGCCACCGCCCGTAGAATTGTTATTTTTAGCGTTAAATGCCCCTCCTGAAGGCGTGAACATTGTACTTTTTAAAGTTTTTGGATCTAAATTTAAACGAAATTGGCTAGCTCTCATTGATTTAGTTCCGTTCGTGCCTATAAAAGTCATATTAATCGCGCGTCCGCCCTCATCAACATCAGAAACTTGTATTTCTTTTATTGTTCCAATGTCTGAACCTGTAACTTTGCGAACAACTTCGCGAATCTTTGCGTTTGAAAATCTTGCGTTCCAGACTGCAACGGGCGATTTATAATTTACAACTTCAGGGACACCAACTAAATACGGCACATCGCGTCCCCAAACGTCTTTTATATTTGCGGTATGTCCTCCGCTATCTGAATGGAAATACGTTTGCGCCAACTCATTTCCGTAAGTTAATACCAAGCCTGACGTACTTGTTATAGCTTTATTAGTTTTTGCAGCTTCGACTCCTGCTCCTTTATAAACTTGGTCAGCGTCAGTATCTACTACATCATACCCTCGATCGGCACGACTTAAACTTTGTCGCAAAACGTAAGTACGAGCTGTGATTGCCTGTGCTCTCAAAGCCTGTTCGTGCCAAGAAGCTCCGACTTCAGCAGGGAGAACGCCACGCAAATAATTTTCAAGTTCTACAACGTTTAACAATCCGCCGCGTTGAGTAATCATAAAAATTCCGCGATATGTCTTACC
>JAFVEW010000270.1 GCA_017475805.1 Synergistaceae bacterium
ACTAAAACTAAAAGCAAAGCAAAGAAGAGCTACAACTTCGTAATTTTTTCGGCCAGAATTTCAAAGAAAAGAAATTCAAAGATAAAAAAGGACAAATAATAGCCGCTGTCTTAAAATCTAAAACTAAAACTCAGCTTAATATAAAATTCACTAAAATATTTTCAGGCGAAGATATAAAAATTATTTTCCAAAGATTACGCCCTTTGATAAAAGATTGGCCCGGAAAATAATTAATCATATGAGCGGCGTGATAACGAACGAGCAAAATAAAGTTTTAGCTTCACCTAACGCCTTTCTCAATGATATTTATGTTTAATCTCTTCCCATTTTGGGATTTTAATTTCGTGACCGTAATGTTTCTGATAACTCTTTAAGAATCTATTTCGCCAGCGTGAAGCCTTTGCGTGTGTCCCCGGATTTTGAAAGATCGGTGCCTCTAACGCCGACAAAAAATCTTCAAGAGATTCAAAAACTTTCGTCTTTGTTTTTGTTGCATACCATGTGCAGGGACGAATCTCGACAGGCATCTCATTATAAGTTTTGATTGTCAACGGCCATTGCTTCATTGGTTTTGTAATCTCCCAAATTTTTTTGAGCCATAAATCTTGAATTCTTAAATTTCCTGTCTCAATGTTCATACTGTAGCCAAAGATTAAATAATCAGCGTCAAGATGCCAAGGCCGCCTGATACAATCTTCGACGAAAAAATCAAAAGCCGCTATGCTAAATCTCGGATTATCGGCGCGGTTGAAAGCCTTAATTTCGAGCCAGTTGCTACGTAAATTTTTGGGATTCAAATAAATATCAGGCGGAGTTTGAGGCAGCGGATTTGCTACAAAATCTATTCGAGCGCGTTCTAGCCATTCGCAGACCCAATCTTGAATAATCTCGCCTATTATGTCCCGCCGTTTTATGCCCACGCTGATATTGCCTAATTGAAATTTTATGCTGCCTGTTAAATTTTTTATTCTGTAATCAAAAATCAGAAGTTTATAAAATTCTCGAGCCGTGATTAAATTTGCCATGATGATACGTTGCACTCTAAAAATTTTCGTGTGATATTATCATTATATAAAAATCATTTTTTGAGAAAGAAGGAATTTTTTTAATATGCCCGAGAAAAAAGGAAAGGCAGTGCTTGCCTACAGCGGCGGCCTTGATACCTCTGTCGCTGTAATGTGGCTCACAGAACAGGGCTATGACGTTATAACAATGACTGCAGACGTCGGTCAAAAAGATGTAGACCTTCAGGCTGCGAAATCAAAAGCTCTTCACAGCGGAGCTATTAAAGCCTATATATTCGATCTTAAAAAGACTTTTGTTGAAAATTATGTTTATCCGTCATTGAGAGCTAACGCTATGTATCAAGGCACTTATCCATTAGTTTCGGCTTTATCGCGTCCATTAATAGCTAAGACTTTAGTTGACATTGCTAATAAAGAAGGCGCGGTTGCTGTTGCTCACGGCTGCACAGGTAAAGGCCAAGACCAAGTTAGAATCGAAGTATGCGCGACAGCTTTGAATCCTAAAATCAAAGTTCTTGCTCCCGTTCGCGATTGGCATTTCACACGCGAGGCTGAAATAGAATACGCTGCTAAACACGGGATTCCTGTCAGAGCCACTGCGGCGTCGCCTTACAGCACCGACGATAATTTATGGGGACGTTCGATTGAATGCGGCCTCCTTGAAGACCCTTGGAACGAACCACCCGAAGATGCTTACGAAATGACTTCAAACCCGATCGAAGGGCCTGATGCTCCTGAATTTATCGAAATCAGTTTTGAAGGCGGAATCCCTGTAGCTTTGAACGGTGAAAGAATGCACGGCGTTGAATTAATCCAGAAATTAAATAAAATCGCTGGCCGTCATGGAGTCGGGCGCGTCGATATGATTGAAGACAGACTCGTAGGCTTCAAGTCCCGTGAGGTTTATGAATGTCCGGGTTCAACGACTTTATTAGCTGCTCACAGAGCTATAGAAACTTTAACGCTTGATAAGCAAGTCTTAAAGACAAAGCGCGAACTTGAAACTCGTTTTGCTGAATTAACTTACGAAGGCTACTGGTTCTCACCGTTAAGAGATGCTATAAACGCTTTCATGAATGACACTCAGAAATTCGTGAACGGAACAGTAAAAATGCGTTTATTCAAAGGCCAAGCAGTAGTTCGCGGCTTAAAGACGAACAAGAGCATTTATCGCCACGATTTAGCTACTTATTCAGAAGGCGACGCTTTTGATCATTCAGCGGCTGTAGGATTTATAAATATTTGGGGCTTGCCTGTCAGAACATGGACATCAACATGGCCGCGTCAAGACGAAGCAGAAATTCCGATTGAAGCATAAATTTTATTGTGCTATAATCTCGCACGAGGAGTTAGGAGAAATCGGGGAGTTGGACTTCGGTTCGACTCCCTGATTTTATGTTTTTTTATAGCTCATGAAGCGAAGGATCAGCTATAACTTCATCAGGTAAAAAATTTTTATTTCGTTCAAAAGAATTTCGTCCTGCCATAGCGACCATTACGGCATTATCCGTGCAGCGTTTTATTTCAGGAAGCCAAGCACGGAAATTTTTATTTTTGCTTAAAGCCTCACGTAAAGCACTGTTAGCAGAAACGCCGCCCGAAGCTGAGACTTTTTTTATTTTTGTTAGTTTGACAGCTAAATTAACTTTCGCGATTAATGACTCTGTAACAGCTCTTTGAAACGACGCGCATAAATCTTCGACCGGAATTTCAGAATTTGAATCTTGAAATTTTTTAACCTGCCATAATAATGCTGTCTTTAAGCCGCTGAAACTAAATTCAATTTTGTCAGTGTTTTTCAAAGGCACAGGGAAATTAAAAGCATGAGAGTCACCCGATTTCGCTAATTTATCAATTTCAGGGCCGCCGGGATATGGCAAGCCTAAAATTTTTGCGGCTTTATCATAGGCCTCGCCTGCTGCGTCGTCGCGGGTCTGTCCTAATAGTTCATAATCGCCGAATTTTTGAACTTTTATAATTTCAGTATGTCCGCCTGAGACTATAAGCGATAAAAACGGCGGCTCTAAGTCTTGAGCTTCAACTAAAGGCGCGAATAAATGTCCTTCAAGATGATTAACGCCGATTAACGGAACATTCCAGGCTTGTGATAATGCCTTCGCAGTTTGAACGCCTACAATTAAAGATCCCATCAAGCCAGGGCCTCTTGTTACGGCGATTAAATTTAATTTTTGGCCTTTAATTTTCGTTTCTTTCAAAGCTGCGTCAATAAGCGGCAATAGATTTTCAAGATGTTTACGCGCCGCAAATTCAGGAATTACTCCGCCGAAGCGTGAATGATCTTTAATTTGACTCGATAAAAATTCGCATAAGACTTCACGTTCATTTTTAAGAATAGCTACGCCCGTATCGTCGCAGCTTGTCTCGATGCCGAGAGTCAAAAAACTTTCGTTTTCATTCATAATTTTTTACATAAAAGAACAGTCTTCAACAAATTCATACCAGTCGTGATTTATAAAATCGTCGTAAGAATCAAACAGCGATGGCTGCATGGTCTCATCAATAAAAACAAAACGCTCAAAGCCGTCAAGAGCGACTGAGCCGAACCATAATTTATTGTCGCAGTTTTGATTATGCGAAAACATTAACGTTGACATTTCTTAAATCTCCTAATTTATATTTATAAATGAAAGCGTCGCGCACGCCCAGCAAGTCATCGAAAGGCCGCGTCCTGAATCATTAAGATTTTCAGCAGATTTGAATTTTATATTGACGTCGAAAAATTTTCCTAAATTATTTTTAATTTCCTCGCGGTATTTATTTAATCGCGGCACTTGAGCTTCAACGACAGCATCAACAAAGTCAACCCGCCAGCCCTCAGCACTAACTAAACTCAAAACTTTTTTTAATAATTCAATACTGTCGGCGTTTCTTAATTTTTCGTCAGAAGCAGGAAAAATATTTCCTATGTCCTCGAGACCTGCCGCGCCTAAAATCGAATCCATAATGGCGTGAGTCAATAAATCAGCATCTGAATGGCCAAGCAAGCCTAATGGAGAATCTTTTATTAAAATTCCGCCTAAAATTAATTTTCTTTCAGGGACTAATTGATGAACATCGTAGCCGATCCCTGTGCGCGTGATTTTTTGATTATTGATCAGAGATTTTGCTATAGTCATATCTTCTTGCCAAGTAATTTTGAAATTTAATCTTTGACCTTCGACAGTCGTTAATTTATAACCTGCGTCGAGCCAAGATTCAGCCTCGTCTTTAGCGTCAAGATTTTTTTTCACGGCCTCTATTAATTTTTTCCTGTGAAAACTTTGCGGCGTTTGAGTTGCTGCCAACCCGTCTCGATTAATAACTGAGATATTATCGCCGTCAATTTTTTTCAAAGCGTCAGCAACTTTCAAGACCGGAATTGCTCCTGTATTTTCGTCGGTGGCGTCCATGAGAGCTAAAAATAAATCTTTATTCGCAAAAGGCCGCGCAGCGTCATGAATTAAAACATAATCGCAGGCAGCAGCATTTAAGCCGTTTAAGACAGATTCTGAACGAGTTTCTCCGCCGTGAACAATCTTGAAAGGCAAAGGAGACTCCCACGAAATTTTTTCAGAATCAAAATCGTTCGGAATAACTAAAATTACTTCATTAACGCCCGAATTTTTTAATTTTGCTGCTTCGTCCGTGCTCCATTGCCATAAAATTTTATCGCCGAGCTTCATAAATTGTTTTTGTTCTCCAAATCTTGCGCCTTTACCTCCCGCGACGATAATAAACGAGAATTTTTTTCCGCTCATTCTTCAATAGACCTCCGTCCTTCGAGAGATGTATGAAGGGTCAATTTATCTGCAAACTCGATGCTGCTGCCTAACGGAAGCCCAAAGGCAAGCCGCGATATTTTTGTGTTTATATTCTTAGCCGATTTAATTATTTCTATTAAAGAATATTGAGTCATATTGCCTTCAATGCTTGGACTTGTAGCGATTATTATTTCTTTAGGATTTAGAGCTTGAATATGACGCAAAAGAAAATTCGCGCTTTCTTTTGTTATCTCGCGATCCAATAACGGTGCTGTCTGAGTGCCTAAGACATGATAAAGGCCATTATAAATTTTTGCCTGTTCAAAGGCCGTGAGAGATTCTAAATCTTCGACGATGCAAAGAATTTTTTTATCGCGCAAAGGATCAGAACAAATTTCGCAAGGGTCTTGAGTCGAAAGATTGCCGCACTGTGAACAAGTTTTGAGATTTTTTTTCAAGTTCGCAATAAGCCCGCCGAGTCGATTTAATTCTTCATTATCTTGTTTCAATAAATGAAAAACTATTCTCTGCGCACTTTTCATTCCAAGACCTGGAAATTTTTTCAGAGTTTCCGTAAGGTCGCCTATAAAATCCATTTATTATAAAAATAAAATTAAAGTCCCAGTGAACCTAAAGCTCCGCCGAGTCCGCCTGTGATGCTGCTCATTCGATCGTTTATTAAGTCGCGGCTCTTTTTTAATCCTTCATTAACTGCAGAGACGATTAAATCTTCGAGCATTTCTTTATCGTCGGGATTAATTACTTCGGGGTCGATTTTTATGGAAACGATATCGCCTTGACCTGAGAAAGTTGCGCTGACCATGCCGCCTCCGACGCTTGCTTCAACTGTCTCGCTGGCGAGTTTTTCCTGCATCTGCATCATCTGAGACTGCATTTGACGAACTTGTTTTAACATTTTATTGGGATTCATATTCATGAAAAACTTTTCTCCTTTTAGCTTTTTAACTTTTAATTTTGAGATTAAAATCTTCGTCTTGATTCTATCACGTATAATTTAACGAAAAATTTTTAAGGAGCAATTTTATTTTTAATCATGAATGAAATTTTTAGAAATATTCCTGCGGGCGGAACGTTGTTTAATTCGCTTGCTGTCCTAATAGGAAGTTCAATAGGTCTTGCAATCGGTAAATTTATTCCTGAGAAAATGCAGGGAACAATTTTTAATTGCATGGGACTTTTTACTCTTTATGTCGGAATAAATATGACTCTCAATACGAAACATTCAATCGCTGTTTTAATAAGCCTCGTGCTTGGAACAATAACCGGCGAGATATTAGGCATAGAAAAAAAATTAAACAGCTTAGGCGACGTTTTGAAAGCAAAATTTCATGCTGAAAATTCAAAATTTACCGAAGGCTTCGTGAACGCTACATTATTATTCTGCGTCGGTTCAATGGCAGTCATAGGAGCATTTGAGGACGGCCTGCGCCATAATCCTGAAATCTTAATGACAAAAGGCACAATGGACGGAATAATCTCGATTTTATTTGCAGGTACGTTCGGGATAGGAGCTTTGTTTTCGATCATTCCGATGTCCATATATCAAGGTGCGCTGACATTTTTAGGCGTTTGGGCGGAGCCTTTTATAACGGCTGACATGTATGCGAATATCTCAGGGTTAGGCGGCTTGATGATACTGGGAATTGGCTTGAACATGTTGAAAATCACAAAATTAAATTTAGGCGACATGCTGCCTGGATTGATTTACGTGATATTTATAACTATGTTATTTTAAGCGACTCTTTTTTCACGTTATCTATCCCGCAAAGATTGATAACGTCTAATTAAAACGCGACTCTTGTAGTAATAAATGTAGTAATAAAATAGCAATTCTTTTTTCGTTCAGAAATTTTACAAGATAATTATACTGAAAAATTCAAAAATATAAATGTTATAATTACGTAAAATTAATGAGGAATAAATCGTTAAAAAAAATTATTGAACGCGAAAGGAATGAATCATGAACCTGACAAGCGACTCGGGTGCCGAACCTCGCAGAATTATTTTAGCAAGGCACGGACAAACTGAATGGAATTTGCAATATCGTTTTCAAGGCAGAACAAACGTAAAACTTACTGAAACGGGCAAACGTCAGGCTCATGCCTTAGCAGCGCGTCTGTCGTCGTGGCCTGTCGAAATCGTTTACACAAGCCCTTTAGACCGCGCTTACTACACAGCGTCGGCCATTGCAGAACGTCATAACTTAAAGCCCGTAATTTTACCCGAATTAGAAGAAATTAATTTCGCTACTTGGGAAGGCGAGTCTATTCCAGGTCTTGAAAAAGAGCAGCACAGTGCTTTTGCGGCTTGGAGAAGCGATCCTTTTTTTTATCCGCCTGCAGGTGCTGAGACTTGGGAAAAACTTTACACGAGGCTTTCAAGAGCTGTGAAAATTTTTTTAGGCGGCGAATATAAAAGAATCGTTGTCGTTTCTCACGGCGGAATCATGAGAGCTTTATATGCCGTCTTCGTGGGCTTGAATCCTCATAAGGTTTGGAATATGGAAGTTTCAAACTGTTCGATGAGCGGCATCGAAATGCGTCGCGGCCGTCCGACTTTAATTTTCACGAATGATAATCTTCACGTCAGAGCCGGAGAACTTGGCGAAAAATTGCCCGTCTGGGGTGAAAATAGATTATGAGTCTCGAACCTGAGCATGAAAAAAATCTATGGCGTTTATGTTCCGACGGCGACATGGAAGCCCGCGAAGAGTTAATCGTAGCTTATAGGCCGTTAGTGTTTTGGATCGCCGGAAAAATTCATGTTAATGATTCAGAACTTAAACAAGACATGATTCAAGAGGGCATGTTAGCTTTAATTAACGCCGTCGATAAATTTGAACCTGAACGCGAATATAAATTTTCGACTTACGCTTATCATAAAATTCACGGACAGATTATAAATATGTTAGAACGCGGCGAAAAAAAAGCTCCGTTGCCTGTGCCTGACGAGTTTTTGCAAGTCGCTGAAGATTATTCTTATTATGAAGACGAAAACGCAAGCGAAGATTGGCTCGATGTCGCAAGCAGCATTTCTAAATTAGAAGGACGAGAGGCTGAAATTGTTTCGGCTTTGTTCTTTGAGGGCAAAAAACCTAAAGAAGTCGCTGAAGAGAAAAAATTAGATGTCAGTCATGTTTATAGACTCAGAAGGACAGCTATAGCAAAAATTCGCGGCTGGCTGTGTCTGAATGAAGCATAAAAAATTAGGAGTGAATAAATAATTAAATATGAAAGAAATCTTAATCGATAAAAAACTTGATAAAAAAGTAGCCGGAATAATTCGCTGGCTCGAAAGATTAAAAAAATCCTACAGCTCCGGCGCAATGGAAAACGCTTTGATGGATGCCGAGTGTGCGCGGGCTGATTTAGAAACTTTAAGGCTTGATGTTTGGGCAACTTTAGACCCTCAGGCTAAGCCTAAGAATAAATTTTTTATGCAGATATTAAATTTTGCGCGCGTTGTTTCATTAGCAGCGATTATAGTTTTGCTGACGGTGTTTCCGATTTCAAAAGAAGTTCCGACAGAAGCTATTGAATACAGCAAGGATAAAATCACGCTTGCGAAGCCTATATTAATTATTCGGGAAGATAAAGAAGACAAAAAAGATAGCACAGAAAAAATAGAGAAAATTCAAGCTAAAAATGATAAAAACGATAGTGATAATAATAATATAGCCGTCGTGAAAGCCAAAAGGCCGACTCGCACAGCTAATATTAAAAAGCCTCAGCCGGTTGTTCAGGAGAAAGTTCAAGCTAAAAACGAAACTGAACAAAAAACAGTAGCTTACGATAAAGTTTTTTCGCTCATTCAAACGGGCGAGAGAGCATTAAAAAATAATAGAAGCGTTATTAAAAGCAATTAAGAGCAAGGAGTGAGAAATTAAAAATGAAAATCACAAAAAATATTTTTATTTTCGTATTAACAGCACTGATTTTATTTTCAGCTTGTGCTTTTGCCGACGAAGTAGAAGAAGCTCAAGAGCAGCAAGAGACTCAGCCTAAGCCGCCCGTTATGAAAGTTACGACTGTCGGCGTCATCGGCAACCCTAATATCGCAAGCGAATATATTTTGAACGTCGTCGACACAAAGCCGGGCTCAGAACTTAACCGCGAGATGATTCAAAACGACATTGAAGCAATTTATAATCAGGGCTTTTTCTCTTATGTTGACGTTGATATAAGACGCGACGAAGACGGCGCAGCAGTTGTCTTTTCTGTTCAGGAAAACCCAAAAATCGAGTCAATAAACTTCACGGGCAACACTATATATTCGACCGAACAGTTAATGAAAGAAGTTTTCTCGCAGGAAGGCACAGTTTTCAACCGCGTTTTCTTCCGCAACGATTTAGACAGGATTCAGGAACATTATCATAAAGACGGCTACGTCATGGTCAGAGTCTCCGATGTTCAGATTCAGGGCGGAAATATTTACGTTACAATTCTTGAGCCTCGAGTCGGCGACGTAATTATTCAGGGCAACAGAAAGACAAAAACTTACGTAATCCGCCGCGAATTAAAATTAGAAAAAGGCGATAATTTCAACGTTACTAAATTCCGTCATCATTTAGGAAAATTGCAAGGCTTAGGCTTCTTTGAAGATGTCAACGTTGCCTTTGATGTCCCCGAAGACGACGATCAAACAGTTGATTTAATTTTGACAGTCAAAGAAAAGCGAACGGCCTCCGTAGGTCTTAATGTAGCTTACGGAACTGAAAGCGGACTCTCCGGCGGTTTGACTTACAGCGACTCTAACTTATTCGGGCGCGGAATTTTATTTGAAATCGGTTTCAATGAAGGCGACGAGGCGACTTATTGGACAACGCTTTCAAGTTCCTATATGGACGCTCACACTTACGGCTGGCGAGTCGGCGCACGTTACAGAACTTACGACGACAGATATTATTACAGGCAGAGCCGCAGACAATTTGAATTTGACGAGAAGAGTACGACTTTTTTTGCAGGCTTCGGCAAAAAATTTGCTAATGAAGATTGGAGCTGGTTCTTAACTTTCCGCCACGAAGACACTGAATATAGCGACATTAAAAACGCAATCCCCGGTTATATCGACGACTTAACGCCTTGGGACGGAGTCAACCAGACTGTCGAACTTTCTTTAACTTGGGACAAACGCGATGAATATTCACCGTATTCAAAAGGATTCGTTTGGGATATTAACTTAGAGCAGGCTGTAAAAGCTCTCGGCGGCGAATATGACTATCTTAAATACTGGACGCAGGCAAGATATTACGCTTCATTAAACGGCATTTTGAACGGACTCGGCGATTCTGATTTAAGTTGGAGCGATGAAAATCCTTTATTATTCGCGGCGCGTATTCGTATAGGTTCAGCGACTAAAGACGAGCTTCCGGCTTTTGCGAGATATTCTCTCGGCGGCATGAACTCATTACGAGGTTATAATTCCCGTTCGTTTGAAGGCAGCAATTTCTACATGGGAAATTTTGAAATTAGAGTCCCCGTAAGCACTGCGGTATCTATCGTAGGATTTTATGACATCGGCAACGCTGACGAAAAATTCGACTGGGATAATTACCACGATGACTACGGCATCGGAGTCAGAGTCAAAACTCCGTTCGGCAACATGCGTGTTGACTATGCGAAAGGCGAAGACGAAAACAGAACTTATTTCGGTTTCGGCGAAATGTTTTAGCGCGGTTTTAATTGCGTTTCTCTCTCTTTATTTTGTCCGTCCGTCTTATGCTTTAAGTGTTCAGGGGATTCCTGCATGGCTTGAGCCTGCTGTCGTTCGCAGTCTTAATGCTGTGTGGTCAGACATTCCCGAAGATGCTTATGTAGACAGGGAAGGGACTTTAACTCTTGTTGCTTCAAGATTATTCACAGGCTACGGCGTTGAAATTAAATCTCAAAACGGCCGCGAGCCTGTCGTTTTTTTTGAGCCTTCTGAAAAATTTATAACTCCTGAAATAAAATTAAATTCTCCTGAACTTCGCGGAGCTGCTCTCGAATGGTTTAACGCTGATATTAAAGGACTTGAAAATGAAATTTCAGCTCTGATTAAAGACTTGCCGCAAAGTGCTTTAACTTGGTCAGACGAGGCTTTACGCGAAGAAATTTCAAAATTAATTAATTTAAGATTGCCGGGCTGGGAATTTTCGCAGCAAATTTTTATATCGAAAGACTCAACGCTCGTTAATTTAACTTTCAGACCGTCGTCGAAAATGATCTTGGCCGTGAAGCCTTCTTTATATTCTCATACGATCCCTGTAATGTTTCGCAGCGACTTGGAGGCAAAATTAATTCCCGCGTTCTCCCCTTTAATCGGCGTGCCTGTAGCTTGGGCTGAAAAACATAAAACAGAAATTGAAGCCATTGCCCGCGAATTTCTTGAAGAGCGTCATTCAGTCGAAAATTTACGCGCTGCTGTTAATATTAATTTCTCGCCTAATACAGTTTCAAATTTAGAAGCAAGGGTCGACAGCCGCGATTTTATGTTTCAGCTATGGGTGTCGGCATACGCAGGCATTGAAGGCCGTTATCCTGAGTTAGGCGCATTCTTCGGCTTCAGGCCGGATTGGAAATTACATCCTGAATTTTACGCTGAATTAATTTTTGAATTAAACGATTTCAGCTTGACTCACCGCTGGGGAGGACGAATTGAATTACTCGAAAATCTTTGGGCAGGCATCGAAAATCAGTGGCCTGAGAATAAATATTTCTTCAGATTACAATACAGCCCCGTAAAAATCCGCAGACCTTTTGCGCTGTGGCGTTACAGTCCTGAACTTGATGTTCACGAGGCGGCTTTAGGTTATAAAATTGATGAGCATATGTCGATAGAATTTTATTATTACAGCGGCGGCCTTAAAGATGAAAAATTCGGACTTCGCGGCACGTGGCACTTATAATAATTAGGAATTAGGAGTGAGGAGTTAGAAATTAAAGAGTAAAATAGAATTTTAGAAAGGGAAATAAGAAAATGAAAATCTTTACGGTAATTTTTTTACTCATTGCATTATCAGCAGGCCAAGCGTTTGCTCATTCAATATTTGCTCCTGAAGGAAAAACTCTTAAAATCCACTGGGCTGTCTTGCAGGCTAAAGAAGGCAAAATGTCTGAAATGGCCGCGATAAGTTCGAGGACTGTCGCAAAATTCACGCCGAACGAAAAAGGGAGTTATTCTCTTTACGGAGCAATAGCAAAAGAAAATCATGATTTAATGCGGATACTTGAAATTTATGAAGACGAACAATCCTATGAAATTCATAGATCAAGCGAAGGATTCAAAAATTTCATAGAAGAACGCAAGCCGATTCTTGAGAAATTAACTATTCTTCCTGTTGAGCCTGTTGTTCTTGAACAAAAAATTGAAGGCACGGGAACGAGTATCGCAATGGTCTTAGTAGAGGTTAAACCTGAAAAACTTGACGAGTTCAAAAATATAATCATTCAGGAAATGAAGAGAGCCGTAGCTGAAGATGACGGAGTTTTAGGAATGTTTGCCACAGCAGAGCAGGGAGAAAGAAATAATTTCATTCATACTCTCGAAATTTACAAAGATGAACAAGCTCGCGAAAAATATTTGTCTTCAGAAAAGTATCAGGATTTTATAAAAAATGCGAACGAGTATTTAATCGGCTTCAAAGTTTTTGAAAATTTGCCCGCAAAAATTATTTTAAGCAGAAAAGGCTTGCATATAGATTAAAAAAATTTATTTTCTTAAATAATAAAATTCAAGGAGAAATTTATCATGAAAGAAATGACCTTAGCTGAAATTGTCCAAAAACTCAGCGGCGAAAAAATTTCAATATCAGGGAACTCTAAGCACCTCATCAATAAAATCGCATCGCCAAAAGACGCCGATAAAAATTCGATTTGTGTCGTATGGGACAAAAAAGCTCTCGAAAAGTTAAGCCCTGAAGCAGCAATCGCAGGCCCTCAAAAATTTTTCGCTCGTGAAGACGGAACTGTCCGCGACGGTTTAATCTGCGATACTCCGCGAGCTTTGCTTCCTAAGCTGCTTGCGTTATTTTCAGACCCTGTTGAAAAATTAAAAGGTATTCACCCGTCAGCAGTCGTATCTCTAGACGCAAAAATTTACGGAGCTTATGTCGGAGCTTGCGCTGTAGTCGAGTCAGGAGCAATTATCAGCGCGGGCGCGGAAATTCACGCTGGAGCTTACGTCGGGAAAAATTGTTTCGTCGGCGAAAATTCAATAATCGAACCTAAAGCAGTCTTAGAAGCTGACGTCAAAGTCGGCAAAAATTGTTTGATTCATTCAGGCGCGGTTATAGGCTGCGACGGCTTCGGCTTCGTCCGTGAAAATGGAATAGTCGTGAAAATTCCTCAAACCGGCGGCGTAACTATCGGCGACGATGTTGAAATAGGCGCATGCACGACCATAGATCGCGGCGCAATGAATGATACTTTAATCGGCGATGGAACTAAAATTGATAATCATGTTCAAATCGGCCATAACGTAAAAATCGGAAAGCATTGCATAATCTGTTCAATGTCAGGAATTGCCGGAAGCTCTGTTCTTGAAGATTACGTTACTGTTTCAGTCCAAGTCGGCATCACTGACCATGTAACTATCGGCGAAGGCTCTACTCTCGCGGCTCGAACGGGCGTAACGAATGACATTCCCGCAAATTCTTTAATTTCAGGCTTCCCTGCACGGCCTCACAACGCGGCCAAGCGGGCTTTAGTTTTGGCGGCTGACTTACCTTTGATGTCGCGAAAATTAAGACTGCTTGAGAAAAAAGTTGACGCTATGCAAAAAAATGAAAATTAACGGGAAAATATTATTAAAAGGTCTTGGCCTTCATTCAGGGAAAGAATGTGAATTATTAATCGAGCCTTGCGACTGCGAAGAAATTTTGATGCGTTCAGGAGATAACGAGCTTCCTTTAAGCAAATTTTCTCTCAGCGGCACAGGGCGCGGCAGTGATTATATTTTTCCTGACGATTCTCGAATCAGAACTTGCGAGCATGTTTTATCGGCTTTGACAGTACTTGAAATTTTTTCAGGCGTTCGGCTTACTATTAAAGGCGGCGAAATGCCTGCGTTAGACGGCTGTGCTAAAACTCTTTGCGGCGAGATTAAAAATCATTGCGAAGAATCAAACTCGAAATTAAAAGCTCTGAATGTTTCAAGCCCTGTTGAAGTTCGTGATGAAAGCTGTAAAAGATTCGTCGCGGCGTTTCCAAGTGATTGCTTGCGAATAACTTATATTGTCGAATATGATTTTATAGGCGCGCAGATTTTTGATTATGTTCAATCGCCTGAAAATTATTTAGAAAATATCGCTTCAGCTCGTACGTTCGCCATGGAATCTGAAATAAATTATTTACGTTCTCACGGAATGGCTTTGGGAGGCTCGCTCGATAATGCGATAATAGTCGGTGAAAAAATCCAAGCTAAGGGCGGTCTTCGTTGGCAAAATGAATTTGTCCGCCATAAAATTTTAGATTTGATCGGCGATTTAGCTTCGTTAGGCCGGCCTTTGAACGCTCACATAATAGCCTGCCGCGCCGGTCATGAATTACATTTGAAACTTGCTGAAAAGTTAAAAAAATTTTTGAAAGGAGAATAAAAATTCTATGCCTTCACTTGATATAAATGATATTACTAAAATTCTTAAACAGCGTTACCCGTTCTTAATGGTCGATCGAATTACAGATTATGACGACACTCACATAACGGGCTATAAAAACGTTACGATTAACGAGGCTTTCTTTCAGGGACATTTTCCAGGCGATCCGACTATGCCGGGCGTCATGATTTTAGAGAGCATGGGACAGGTTGCTTCGGTCATGGTAGGCTTGAAACTCGGCAAGGAAGCTGAAAATAAAATCGCGTTCTTCGCCGGAGCTGATAAAGTTCGTTTCAGAAAACCCGTGAGGCCGGGCGATAAACTTGTAACGAAAGTAGAATTATTAAAGCAGCGCAGCACTTCGGGCAAAGCTCAAATTACAAG
>JAFVEW010000021.1 GCA_017475805.1 Synergistaceae bacterium
TTTTTGAACATGCTCGATAAATCAAAAGGACTTGCACCGGGCGACCCTGCTAAAATGGCCGCAAGAATTATTGAAAGCGTCGATAAAAATCCCGCGCCTTTGAGAATGGTTTTAGGGTCTCAGGCTTTACGTGCTACAATCGAAAGACTTGAAGAACGAATTGCTGATTATAAAACTCAAACAGAACTCGCTGCTTCAACAGACGTAAAGGAGTAAGATAAAATGTCATCGTTAATAATTTATTTCAGCAGAGCCGACGAAAATTACGCCGTCGGTTATATCGAAAAAGGCAACACCGAATATATAGCCGAGTTTGTGAAAGAACTAACAGGCGCAGACATGTTCAAAGTTGAGCCTGCTGTGCCTTACGCGAAAGATTACAACACCTGCATTCAGGAAGCAAAAAAACGCGTCGGCAACGCTCCGATTAAAGAGTCGCTCAAAGATATTTCAGCCTACGATACGATTTTTATAATGAGCCCGATTTACTGGGGAACTTACGCGCCGGAAATGGAAACGGCTTTGAAAGGTTTGGATTTTTCAGGGAAGACCGTGCGGATTGTCTGCACACACGAGGGTTCGGGGCTTGCAAGTATGCCGAGGGACGTGAAGAAAATCTGTGCCGGTGCAAATGTCCAGTCAGACGCGCTTGCGATAAGGGGCTCACAGGCTAAAAATTCTAAGCAGAAAGTCGCCGATTGGCTGTAAGGTAAATCGGGATTGGCTGATGATAATGAGATGATTCTTGAAACGGACAGATTGATTCTCAGACCCTGGGAAGAGAGCGATGCAGAATGTTTGTATAAATACGCAAGCCATCCTGATGTCGGGCCGATTGCTGGATGGCCTGTTCATACAAGCGTGGAAAACAGCAGAGAAATAATTAAAGGTGTGCTTTCTGCGCCAGAAACGTATGCAGTTGTTCTGAAAGCAGCAGGGGCTCCGGTCGGCAGCATAGGATTAATGCTTGGAAAGGCAAGCAATATCGGCATTCATGATACAGAGGCTGAAATCGGGTATTGGATTGGCGTACCATATTGGGGGCAGGGTCTTATCCCTGAGGCTGTCCGTGAGATAATCCGGTACGGTTTTGAAGAACTGCATCTCAAAAAAATGTGGTGCGGATACTTTGACGGAAATGAAAAATCAAAGCGCGTTCAAGAAAAGTGCGGATTTCATTACCATCACACTTCCGAAAATGTTACTTGCGCATTGGAGGGCGTTCTGCGGACAGAACATATAACATGTTTGACAAAAGAAGAATGGTTGAAGAAGAGATGTTTTCAGGGCATTCAGCAACTGTTAAAAATGGCGCAAACGTCAGGCAGGACGCTATAATATAAAAAGTTGCTGTCTGATTCTAAGGCTATTTATAAAAATTAAAGATGATTGAAACAGAACGTCTCAGAATATATCCAGCGACTCAAAATCAAATGGAAATTTTTATTAAGACTCAAACTGATGAGATTTTGAAAGCGGCTTATACAGAGATGTTAGAAAATTGTCTGAAATTTCCAGATAAATGGGAATGGTATGCCGCGTGGTTTATTGAGTTGAATAATGGCACACATATTGGCGAGCTGTGCTTCAAGGGATTAAATTCAAACGGCGTCGCAGAAATTGGATACGGCATTTCGGAAGAATATCGCCGTCAAGGTTATGCGACCGAAGCGGTTAATGCTGTTACTGCTTGGGCTTTTCAAAATCCGAACGTAACGGCTATTGAAGCTGAAACTGACGCGGAAAATGTAGCTTCAAAAAGAGTTCTTGAAAAGTGTGGTTTTATTGCCAACGGGAAAATTGGCGAAGAAGGCCCTCGTTTTACCCTAACTCGTTGATAAAATAGTATTTTAATAATTTAGGAGGAATTTTTTATGCGTAAAATAATTTTAGGTTTGTTTGTTTTTCTTGCTTTAATTAGCTGTGCTTATGCGGCTGAGGCGAAAAGCCTTGTCGTAGTATTCTCACGCGCTGACGAAAATTACAGTGTCGGCTATGTTGAAAAAGGTAACACTATGATTTTAGCCGAGATGATTGCGAACAAAACAGGCGCAGACTTTTTCGAGGTTAAACCTGAAAAACCTTATCCTGCAGTTTATGACGAATGCACAGACGTTGCAAAACGCGAACAAAATCAAAAGGCTCGTCCTGCAATTCTTTAAGACAAAGATATAAATGAATACGATACAATTTTCATCGGTTACCCCGTTTGGTGGGGAGATATTCCTATGTGCATGTATACGTTTGTTGAAGCTCACGATTGGAACGGCAAAAAGATAATTCCTTTCTGCACTCATGAAGGCAGCGGCGCAGGACGCACTGAAAGCACTCTTAAACGAGTAATGAAAGGTGCAGATATTATTAAACCTTTGGCAATTCGCGGAACTACAGCGCAGAAAAATCGTGATGCAGCCGAGAAAGAACTTTCTTTATGGCTTAACGGACTTGGCTTTTAATGTTTGTATGATATAATTTCCCTATGAAAAGAGTTCCCAATCTTAATTGAGAGGGAACTATTTTTTTATTACTACATTTATTACTACAAAAATCACGATTTTATTTAGATTTTATAACCTTTCACAAAGCAATTTTTCAAAAAAATTTAATTTATTTTTAGAGAGATTTAATCCCGTAATTTATAGAAAATTTTTATAATCTTAGCTAAGTTTCTCAGAGAATAAAATTTGACTGCTCAAATTTTTTATGATTTAATTTTCGTAAAATTTTACAAAGGAGATACATAAAAATGAAGAGAGTAAAAAAGTTTTCTCTTTTAGCTTTGATTTTGCTTTTTGCTGTGTCAAATTCGGCTCTTGCTGATGATTATCACTACGCTACAACGGACATGACTTGGAAAGAATTTTATTCAGGCGAACTTGGCGGTAAAGCCGACAATGTAGACGCTTACACTTCGGCCACGACTATTAAAAGATTTCCTGAAGTCGTTACTAACAATGAAAATTTAATTACAGGTCTTAAAAATATAAAAGTTCGTATGAGCGAAGAAATTTATAACAAAAATCTTTCAAATAATCGCTTCAATTGGTCAGATAAAGCCTTCAATGAATATAAAGACCTCAATGAAGACGGAACTTTCAGCGCAATGTTCACAACGTCAAAAGAAATTAAAGACGCTAAACTCACGCTTGAAACAGGTGCAGCTGCGAACTGGGGGAGCTATGTTATTAAAATTGAAAGCGTTGACTTAAGCTCCATAGTTCCTACGGAAAATTTATTAGGCGCAATCTTAGAAACAACAGACGGCTCTCGTTACGCCCTTAGACCGGCTGAAAATTATTGGAGAAAATCTGCCGCTGAAATTGCTTTGACCGTCGATGATGCTTACGTCGAAATTCACGGGACAGGAGTTGTCCGCAATTATAAATATTTCGCTGACATCGTAGGTAAGACGATTAACAAAATTACTTATCTCATCAAAGATGCTGACGACATAATTTTAAGCGGCTTTGAACTAAATTTGCCTAAAGTTCCTACGGTTCGAGCAGAAATTTTGAAGAACGAAAATAAAAATCTCGAAGTTAAATTTGAATTTTCTAATGACACCGGCGCAACTTATACAGAAATTGCAAAAATATTACAAGGCGGCGGCAAAAAAGCTGTAGCGTTGAACGAAGGAGCTGACTATACTTACGACGCGGAGAAAGCAACGTTAAATATTAAAGAGCCTCAAGCAGGCTTATATCAAGTCATTTTCAGAAGCAGCAACAAAGATATAGCTCCGAGCCTCAGAGCGGGCTTTTATGTTGAGTGAGGAGTTAGGAATTAGAAAAGTAACCTCTCGCCCCTGTTTCTTGCTTTCTTGCAATGACGGGGCGTAGAGGAAATATTTACTTTATAACCTTTAGCTCATATTCACGAATTCCAAGACCGATTTTTTCTCCATGTGATAAAGTTTCTTTCCAGCGAACATTCGGATTACTGTCAAGAAAATGGTCATGGTAATGGTGCCAAGACGGATCTGCTAAGTTATCGCCGAGCTGGCTGTTGCGAATTGGAGTAGCCTGTTGACAAAGGTCTACGCAAGCCTGGTCAAGGGCAATAGGATCAAATGAAGCTAACATTCCAATATTAGGCAAGATCGGTGCGTCATTCTCATCATGGCAGTCGCAATTCGGCGAAACATCCATAATAAGGCTAATATGGAAGCATGGCCTGTTGTAGCAAATTGCTTGGGCATATTCGACCATTTTGAAACAAACATGTTCATTAGCCAGAGCGTTGATGTTTGAAATCGCGTCGAAGGCGCAAGCACCTATGCAACGTCCGCAGCCGACGCATATATCAGTGTTGATTGTAGCTTTACGGTCTTCGCCATAAGAAATAGCATCACTGCCGCACTCTTTTGCACAGCGTCCGCAGCCGCGACAAAGTTCATGGTCAACAATAGGCGTGCCGTCGTTATGCTGCTGCATTTTCCCAGCACGACTTCCGCCGCCCATTCCGATATTTTTTATTGCGCCTCCGAAGCCCGTCATCTCGTGTCCCTTAAAATGAGAAAGTGAAATTAAAACATCAGCGTCCATTAAAGCTCTGCCGACTAAAGCAGTTTTACAATATTCGCCGTTCTCAACAGGAATTTCTATATCGTCAGTTCCGCGCAAGCCGTCAGCGATAATTACGTGGCAGCCGGTCGTAACACTGTTGAAACCGTTAATTTCAGCATTAGTCAAATGGTCAATGGCGTTCCTTCTGCTTCCTGGATATAGAGTGTTGCAATCTGTAAGAAAAGGAATACCGCCTAACTCTTTGATTAAATCCGCAACAGCTTTGACGTAGTTAGGGCGAAGGTAGGCGCAGTTACCGAGTTCGCCGAAGTGCATTTTTATTGCCACGAATTTATTTTGAAAATCGATTTTCGCTATACCTGCAGCGCGGCATAATTTTTGCAGCTTTGAACACTGACTCACACCGATCTGAGTTCTAAAATCTGTGAAATATACTTTTGCTTTTTCCATGATGATGACAAGTCCCCTCATAATTAATTAATTTTTATCATTCGAGAAAAAGTAGTTTATCAAAATTAACAAAAA
>JAFVEW010000271.1 GCA_017475805.1 Synergistaceae bacterium
AATAATGGCTCTGATTTTATTGGCGGTCGGCGGCTTGATGATTTCGAGTATCCCTTATGCGAACATGAAAAAATTAACGAAAAAAACTGCAGACCCGATTAAATGCAGTTTGTTATTTGCGATGTTTGCATTGTCGTTTATATTTTTGAAAAATTCAGCGCCGTTGTTTTTATTTTCGCTATATATCATCAGCGGCTTAATTCGTTTCGATTGGGGCTCTTGGATTTTGAAGCACGAAAACGAAGAAGCTGAAGCAGAAAAAGTAAACTAAAATAACGATGTGTGTAGGCTTCTTGACCATTCAAAAATTCCGAGTGCGGCAGCCACTGAAGCATTTAAGGAGCCTACGCCTTCATTTTTAATCGGGATTTTAGCTAAAATATCGCAGTGTTCAATAACAAGACGCGACAAGCCTGAACCTTCAGCACCGACAACTAAGACGCATCTTTCCGGCAAATTCTCAGACCATATAGAAATTTCAGATTTTTCACTCAAGCCTACAATCCAAAAATTTAATTCTTTAAGCCTTTCTATAGTGTTAGTGATATTTGCGACTTGAATTAAAGGCAGACGCAACGACGCTCCTGCACTGATTTTTATCACAGTGTCATTAGGGACAGCCGAACGGCGTTTCGCGAAAATAACACCAGCAGCTCCGCCAGCTTCAGCAGAACGAATAACCGCGCCTAAATTATGAGGGTCTTCGATATGGTCAAGAATTACGAGTAAAGCAGGCGAATTTTTATCTTTATCTAAAATTGAATTTCGTAAAAATTCTTCGAGTTCAAGCGGTTTTAATTCCGTGAGCTTGCAGATAACACCCTGATGACGCTCACCGCCTGAAATTTTATCGAGGTATTCGGGAGCTACGATTTGATAAGTTATATTCGCTTGGCGGGCGGCCTGTAAAATTTCGTCAAGAAAAGGCGGCCTGACGTTGTTAGCGATTAACAATTTCGAGCAGCGTTCAGGAGTTTTCGTGAGCAAATCTAAAACAGGCTTTCGACCGCGACAGAAAGAAAATGAGGAATTAGGAATGAGGAGTGAGGAGTTAGAAGTTAGGAGTTGTTTTTTCATTTTTAATTATCTTTCTTTTGTGTGAGCGTTGCCCAGTCTAAATTATCCCAGTCGGGCTCGGTCGGGGCGTTTGCGTTATCGGCCCAATAGAAGCCTAAGTTCGTCATTATGTTTGTCCACTGTGAAGAATGAGCTCCGACGTATTCGGCGTAAGTCATGTCAGTGCCGGGAACTTTCGTTAATGAGCAGTTCTTGAGCTTATAAATCGGCGGAACAGAGTCAACGGCGTCAACATTGCACGGATAAGAATCAAACTCTTCTGACCAAGCACGCTGAATTTCTGCACTTCCGAACCAGTCTGCGAATTTTTTAACGATTTCTGTCTGTTCAGGAGTCCTCTTAGGATTGTCAAGAACGCCGATATATTCAGCGATGTAATAAGTTCCGTCCTCAATGTCAACTAAAGCCCAGTTTTCAGGCTCGACCGTGCCTTTAAGGGGATTGCTTGATGACTGCGCAGCTGCGTCGATGTTGCCGTAAAGAGATGACGAATAGAACGTGCTGACCTGAACGTCGCCGCGATTGAGAGCATCAAAACCGTAATTTTCGCCCGTGAAATTTCCTTCGGCGCAATATTTCCAGAGAGTTTTCCAGCCTTCGATAGAAATTCCGCCGGCAGGTGAAGCCGGGTCTGCAAAGGCGTAGAGCATGGCGTTGTTAATATTCATGTTCGTTGTTCCGCCGATACGTCCCTGACGATACCATTTGTAGCCGGAATTGACTAAATCAGCCCAGTGTTTGAAATGTAATTCTTTGCCCTTTGTTCCTAAATCGTCTTTGCGGTAGAGCATTAAAATATTTTGAATTACTATTCCGTAGGCTTTGCCGGGATATTTATATTCGCCGACTTTGTCAGCCCATGAAGGCGTCCAGTCTAAGACTGAAATATTTTCGTAATTGCCATTAACAAGCTGCGACCAGCGGACTTCGTTAAGGCCGAAGATTACATCGCCGTCTTTGTTCTCGTTGGCTAATTGAATTGCGCTTGTGTCGCCCTTATAGACTGTAGAGTCGTCCATGTTGATTTCAAAGCCCGCTGCTTTAGCCTCGTTTTTGAGCCACGTAACGCGCTCGCTTGAATTTGAGTTCGAGTAAATTCTAATCACGTAATCAGATGCAAACGAAACAGCCGCGAACGATAAAATCACCGCAACAGAAAGAAGAATAGCAACAAGTTTCTTCATTTTATATATGCCTCCTAAAATTAAAATTAAAAAAATTAAATTGGAATAGTTAAATTATATCGCAATTAATTTTTTTCGGGGAATAAGCCGAATTTTGAAAGTCCTGCGCGGCTTTGTTCGAGCCTTGACAAGGCAAGCGGCATTAATTCAACTAAAATATAATTGTCGTGAAGCCTAATAGCTCCAACTTCGCTGCGTTCAACTTTCAGAGCCGTACACATGGCGTTAAGGATTTGACCGACGTTTTTATTTTGTTTGCTTGTGAATTTTTTGAATGAGCCTTTGGGCTTTGATATTCGTTTGTTTTTGCCCGCAACCGCAACATCTTTCACGCTGCCTTGCCTGTCGCGTTTGAATGACGGCTTTTTATTTCGCTTTTCTAATTCGTGAGCTAATTCTCTATCTAAGCTATAACCTTTATTGCGGGTGCTTAAGACGGCTAATAATTTTGCGATTATAATTTTAGGTTCAGCACGCTGAATTAAATCATTTGCCCAAGCTACACACTCGCTAAAATCAGCATCAATAGGAGCTGAAAAAATTTCCTGTTCAGCCGAGTCTCGCCAAGCCTCACGGATTTTTTCAATGCCGGGAATATCGAGCCATTCTGTTTTAATGTGAGTTCCGCGCAGCATTTCTCGAAATCTTCCAAGCTCCGGCGGTGCTAACAAAACTATATTCACGCCTTCATGACCGGCTCGGCCTGTTCGTCCGCTACGGTGAATGAAAGTCTCTCTATCGTCAGGAAGGCCAAGCTGAATAACATGACTGACTCCCTCAATATCGAGGCCGCGTGCCGCGACGTTCGTAGCTACGAGACAAGGAACAGAACCCGACTTAAACGAGGCTAAAACCGCGTTACGTTCTCCTTGTGTCATATCGCCCTGAAGAGCAGCCGCGCTGAAGCCGTGGTCTTGAAGACGCTGAGCGATTTCGATTGATTCCATTTTAGTGTGGCAAAAAACAAGACTTCGCGAAGGATGTTCCCAAAGTAAAATATCAACAAGACCTTCAAATCTTTTTTTCGACGGAATTTTGTAAACTCGATGCAAAATATCTTCATGCTGTTCGCCTTCTTCGTCGATTGAAAGCATTATCGGCGATTTTAGATAACGTTCAGCTAATTTTTTAACTTCGTCGGGCATTGTCGCAGAAAAAAGCCACCGCCGGCCTTCGGGGATAGCGTTCAAAATGTCTTCAAGCTCCTCGCGAAAGCCCATATCGAGCATTAAATCTCCTTCGTCTAAGACAACGCTTTCAATATTTTCAGTGATTAAAGAGCCTCGCTGAATGTGGTCTCTAACGCGTCCGGGAGTTCCTGCGATGATTGCCGCGCCGTGCTTGAGAGTTCTCAACTGCGGATAAATATCCATTCCGCCGACGAGAGAAGCAACGGAAACATGTAAAAATTTTCCTAAAAATTCGGCCTCGTCTGCAGTCTGCTGGGCGAGTTCACGTGTCGGAGCAAGGACTAAAACTTTCGGTTCTTTCTCTCCGATTTTCATTTCTTGAAGCAACGGCAAAAGAAAAGCTAAAGTTTTTCCTGAGCCTGTCCTCGCCCTGACGATTAAATCATCTTGCCAGCCTTCTTCGAGCGACAAAACACGCTCTTGAACATCCATAGGAGTTTCAAAGCCGTGCTGTTCGAGGGCGTTTAATAATTCTTTTCTAAGTCCGTAAGAGTAAAAATCATTCATGAAAATAAAAAAATTTCTCCTTAACAAATTTTAGCTATCATAGCACTAAAACATTTAGGCTATCACAAATAAGGAGGAATTTTTAACGTTCGTTCCAAAATAATGTGTAAGGTCTGCAGAAAATACTTAGAGACTAACTCAAAATTTTTTCTCTTGCGTTTCGAGCCTGTTCTAAAATTTCTTCTTTGTCTAAAGTCGGATAATCGCCGTTGCGGTAAAGCCATTTGCCGTTAATCATCGTTCCGGCAATGTCGGCACTGCTTCCGGCGTAAACTAAATATTGCGCTAAATTTTCTTCTGTAACGCCGATATAGTGAGGCTTGTCGAGATTAACTAAAACTAAATCAGCTACCCAGCCTTCATTTAACATGCCTTTTTGAGAAAATCCGAATGCCTTAGCACCCTCGTATGTTGCCATTCTTAGAGCTTCGACCGCTGAAACACACAACGGGTCTTTATTGACGCCTTTATGAAGCAGAGCAGCCGTCCTCATTTCTTCCCATATATCAAGCCTGTTGTTGCTTGATGCTCCGTCTGTGCCTAATGCTATTGAGGCGTCTTTATCAAGCCATTTCGTCAAAGGCATTACGCCGCTCCCTAATTTAAGATTGCTTGAAGGATTATGAACGAGCGTGAAATTTCCGGGAAGATTTATATCCGTATCTAAATATACGGCGTGAGCTAACGCAACATAAGGAGCTTCAAAAAGCCCTGCTTCTTCTAAATATTTTTCGTCGGAAAGCTCTAAATTTTTTTTCTCGCCTTCAGTCTCCATAAAATGAAAATGAACACCGAGACCGTGAGATTTCGCAGCTTCGCAAATGACTTTCATGAAATCAAGCGGCACTGTATAAGGCGCATGAGGTCCAAGCTGAATTGTTATTAAACCTTCACGGCCGTGATATTTTTCTGCAAGCTCTAAATTATTTTGAAGAGATTTTTCAAGTTTTCCAGGCGCACCTGCTGTTATTCCGCGACAAAGAGCAGCCCTCATTCCTGAACTCAAAACAGCCTCAGCAACACGTTCCATCTCAAAATACATATCCGCAAAACACGTCGTTCCTGTCGCAAGCATTTCAAGCATCGCGCTCAAAGTTGCCCAGTAAATATACTCAGGCGTCAATTTGTCTTCGACAGGCCATATTTTATTCTGAAGCCATTCCATTAAAGGAGCTTCTTCGCCTAAGCCTCTTAATAAAGTCATTGCAGCGTGCGTATGAGCGTTGACAAAGCCAGGAATTACGGCCATTTTTCCATGACCGGAAATAATTTTATCTGCAGTCGGCGGAGTTTGGTCAGCGTCAATAATTTCAGCTATACGGCCTTTCGACACAAGCATATGAACGCGCCCTGCCTTGTCTCTCGCTCCGTCAGTTATTAAAACATCTTTGAATAAAGTTGCCATATTTTTCTCCTTTTCTTGAAATCTTGAATTTACCTCAAAGGCTCAATCTTCCCAATAGGCAGTTTTCTAAGAGCATTGTTCCACGCTTCATAAAGTTCTTCTTCATGGAGTACAGCCCACGCCTGAACGAGTTTCAGCTGTTTAGAGGGAAGACTTCCTTCCAACAGCTCACCGTCTATTCCGACTGAAGCCTCATATTCAGCGTAAGCCACGTGAAAATGGGGCTTGTGATGCCTATCATTGTCATTAAAAAACATACTGATTATTATATTGAAAAAACGACATAGCTCCGGCATTTATTTTTCACCTATATTTTTATAATATATAATTCTATCATCTAAAATTAGCTTGAGGAGAAAAATTTTCATGTATGAACTTGACGGAATATTTTACGCTGACAAGCCCAAGATGCTTCCTAAAGTCTGCGGAGTGCGCCCTTTGACTGATTATAAGCTATGGGTTCGTTTTCAGACAGGAGAAACAAAAATATACGACTGCAAACCGTTATTAAAATATCAGGTTTTTGAGCCGCTGAAAGATACTTCGATGTTTAATTCAGTCTATGTTGATTATCATACAGCTGTCTGGGACAACGGAAATATTGATATTGACCCTAAAAATCTCTACGAAAACGGAGCAGCTGTTAATAATGAATGATAGAATTATATATCATTCGATATTTAGGGGAATAAAATAAAAATGTCTGAAATAAGCAATTTCTTTGATATTAAAATCACTATGGCCTTCAATGACGATTGCAAACATCATAAACCTCACTTTCATGCGGTTTACGCGAATTGCGACGCCTTAATCGGGATTGACGGAGAACTCTTAGAAGGAAAACTTCCGCTGAAACAGTTAAAACTCGTATGGGCTTGGACTGTAATTCATGAAGACGAGCTTTATTTTGCCTGGAATAACGCCTTGAGGAAATTAGCAATCGGAAAAATAGAACCGTTGAGATAGTTAGAAATTAGGAGTTAGGAAGTAGGAAGTAGGAAGTAAAAAAAACTACTTGCTTTTTTATTCCTGCCAGCTCTTCATGTATTCGATTTGTTCCGGCGTCATTGCGTCAATTTTAATTCCTAAAGCCGCAAGTTTAGAATTCATTACGGCTCTGTCGGTCTCAACAGGAACAGGATATAAGCCTTTTTCGAGTTTATGTGTGTAAATGTGCAGCGCGCTCTCAAGCTGGAGCGAAAAACTTAAATCCATAATTTCAATCGGATGTCCGTCAGCACACGCTAAATTCGTCAAACGTCCTTCACCGAGCAAATTAATCCGGCGGCCGTCTTTCATTACGTAAGTGTCAATGTTGTCGCGGAGCTGTTCAATATGGTCGGAAAGAGCTTCTAAATCGGGCTTTGAGATTTCAACGTCAAAATGTCCTGCGTTGCCTAAAACTGCGCCGTTCTTCATTTTTTCGATATGTTCGCGGCGGATTACGTGAATGTTGCCCGTGAAAGTCAAGAAAATATCGCCGATTTTTGCGGCCTCGTCAATGCTCATAACTCTAAAACCGTCCATTAACGCCTCGCAAGCCTTATGAGGGTCAATTTCAGTAACAACGACGTGAGCACCGAAACCTGCAGCTCTCATTGCAGCACCTCTTCCGCACCAGCCGTAACCTACGATTACTACTGTCTTTCCGGCTACAATCATGTTCGTCGTGCGGATAAAGCCGTCCCACACGGATTGCCCTGTTCCGTAACGATTATCGAATAAATATTTGCTCAAGGCGTCGTTGACGTCAATCATCGGGAATTTCAAAACTCCCTGAGAGTTCATTGCCTTTAATCTTTTAACGCCGCTCGTTGTCTCTTCTGAGCCGCCTAAAATATTAGGGATTAACTCCGGCATTTCTTTATGAACAGTCGCGACTAAATCCGCGCCGTCATCGATTATTACGTTAGGCTTGTAATTCAAAACTTTGCGAACATAATTAAAATATTCGTCTGTGTTCATGCCCCGATGGCTGTAAACATGAACGCCGTTTTTAGCGAGTGCCGCGCAAATATCGTCCTGCGTCGAAAGAGGGTTACTGCCGCAAGCTGCCACTGTTGCGCCAAGTTTCGTGAGAGTGATTAATAAATTCGCCGTCTTAGCTTCAAGGTGAAGACAGGCCGCTATCGTTGCTCCTTTGAACGGCTGCGATGACTTATATTTATCATAAAGAAACTGCATCGCCGGCATATATTGCCAAGCCCATTCGATTTTTTTCTGACCGTGTTCGGCCAAGTTTATATTTTTAACTTCAAAATCTGACATAAAAATTTTTCCTGCTTTCAATATTAAATTTAGTGATAATATAACACATATATTAAAGCAAAAAAGGCGAGGCGAAATTTTAATGCGCGGATTTTTGAAAGAAATTTTTACTCTTAAAACTGTTTATATAGACAAAGGTCGCGGACGCTGGGCGGTGCGGAAACGTTTGCATCCTTTTATGCGCGGCTTGTTATTGATGATGATAATATCTTTAGGCGGCGCAATTTATTTCAAGGCCGATGTCAAAAATGAAGAAAAAAACGGGGCTTTTTCGTCAGAAAGGCAAGTAGGAGTTAGGAATGAGGAAGTAGGAAGTGTAAAAACGGTGAAATTAATCGAGCCTGATACAATCCAAGAGACTTTTCCGCCGATACAGCAAAATGTTCAGGTTGCAAAAGTTCAGGAACAAAAAAAGATTATTATTCCGTTAAAAAATAACGAAGCTAAGAACGTCAAAAAACGCTTGCCTGATGTTATTTTGCCGAGTGAAGAAAATCCCGAAATCGACAGAATTATCCCGGTTAATAAAAATAATAATAAAGGCGATAAATACAGAATTTTAATAAATAAATCATCGCATACTCTTTCGCTGCTAAAAGGCGATAAATTAATCAAAAATTATCCCGTCGCTACAGGCAAAAATACAGGCGACAAACAGCGCGTAGGCGACAATAGAACTCCGACAGGAAATTTCAAGATAATCTCAATCGAAAATGCCAGTTCGTGGACGCATGACTTCAGAGACGGCAAAGGAAAAATCGCAGGAGCTTACGGCCCGTGGTTCTTGAGGCTCGACGCAAAAGGCTGGCGAGGCATCGGAATTCACGGAACTCATGACCCTAATTCAAGAGGCACTAACGCCACCGAAGGCTGCATCAGGCTTAGCAACGAGGATATTGCAGAATTAAAAGAAAATTACGCCTATCGAAACATGCCCGTTGAAATTCGCGAAAATTAAAATAAAAAAATAAAAAAAGGAGAAAATTCAAAAATGCTTAAATGCGGAATTGTCGGCCTGCCGCTCGCAGGAAAATCGACGATTTTTAACGTTATTACGAGAGCCGGAGCTGAGGTCAAACCCTACGCAGGCGGAAAAACAGAGCCTAACCGCGCCTTAGTCAGCGTACCTGATGCAAGATTTGATAAATTAGTCGAAATTTTTAAGCCTAAAAGCGAAAAGCCCGCCGATGTCGAATTTGTTGACCTTGCAGGACTTTCACGCGACGCAGGAAAAGGCGCAGGACTTGGAAATTCGTTTTTATCGTTCGTTTCTGAGAGCGAGGCTTTGCTGCACGTCGTCAGAGTTTTCAAAAATTCTTCAGTGCCTCACCCTGAAAATTCCATTGACCCGTTGCGCGACTGGCGGATTGTCGAGGCTGAATTAATTTACCGCGATTTAGGCGTCATTACGAACAGGCTCGCTAAACTTGAAGAAAAACAGGCCAAGAAAAAATTAACGCCTCAAGAAGCCTCAGAGCTTGAATTAATCAAAGAGCTTGAAACTCAATTATTAAATGAAAGGCCTCTGCGCGAATTAAATTTGACTGACGAACAAAAAAGAATTTTATCAGGCTTTGCTTTTTTAACCCTGAAACCCGAGCTTATCGTCCTAAATCTCGACGACACTCAAACAGGCGACGTCCCTGAACTTAAAGCCCTTAATGAAGAGATGTCTAAAAAAAATCTTAAGTCAATAAAAGTCTACGGTGCTACAGAAATGGAATTAGAGCAGCTTGAAGCCGAAGACCGCGCCGAGTTCATGAAAGATTTAGCAATTTCCGAGCCTGGCCGCGACAGATTAATTCACGAGGCTTATAAACTTTTAGGTTTGATTTCGTTCTTCACGAGCGGCACCGACGAAGTTAGAGCTTGGACGCTTAAAGACGGCTCCAACGCTGTCGACGCTGCAGGGACTATTCACTCGGATTTAGCAAGAGGCTTTATTCGCGCTCAAGTCGTAGCTTACGATGATTTTATAGCTAATAACGCCTCGATTGCTCAATGCCGCGATAAGGGAGTTTTAAGGCTCGAAGGCAAAGATTACACCGTAAAAGACGGCGACATGATTGAAATCAGATTTAACGTTTAGAAAGGCAATTAGGGCGAAAAAATTACGAGGAGGTTTTTTCTGTGTTCTCTGTCGAACAAATAAAAGCTATGGGAAAAGAACATTCAGAAAGCAATTTGCTCAATCTCATAAAAATCTTTAAGCTTCCTGCTCCTGTTGAAATAAGACGCGAGATTGTTTCGTCAATCGGAAGACAGGATGATAATGATAGAATTTTTATCTTCATGGAGCGTGAGGCCTTCAATAGCGAAAATCCTATGGAATTAATTTATCAAATATTCCGTACTTGCCTTTATAAAAGCAAAAATGACTCAAGATTTTCAGCATTGAGACGTGAAATCATAAATTTTTATAAAAACGAAAACATAAATAAGATGAATGAATTTTATGATTTCAGGCAGCAAAGAAAAAATATTCAAGCTCATAACAAAATTACCCGTCCGATGCTCCTCGCTGGAGATAACTCAGAAACGCTGAAAGAACTTCCTGATAACTGCGTGCAGTTAGCGTTTACTTCGCCACCGTATTATAACGCCCGTGAATATTCGGATTATAAATCATATTCTGAATATCTCGAAAAAATGAAAAAAGTTTTTATAGCTTGCAACAGAGTTATTGAAGAAGGACGATTTTTTATCGTGAATGTTTCGCCCGTGATAACTAAAAGAGCCGGACGTGAATTTGAAAGCATTAGATACCCTATTCATTATGATTTTCATAAAATTTTAGTTGAAGCCGGATTTTATTTTATTGACGAAATTATATGGATAAAACCTGAACCTTCAGTTCCAGATCGAGTGAGCGGATATAAACAAACTCGAAAGCCTTTATCTTACAAACCTAACTGCATAACTGAAAGCATTATGGTCTACAGAAAAAATTGCAATTTTCTGCTCGATAAAAACATGAAAAATTATACAGAATATGACAGGCACGAAGACGAAGAAATCGACACGTCTAACTGCTGGTTCATTGCTCCTAAATACGATAAAAATCATCCGGCTGTTTTTCCTGAAGAATTATGCAAACGAATATTAAAATATTACTCTTTTGAGGGCGATGCTGTTTTAGACCCTTTTGCCGGCTCAGGAACTCTCGGAAGAGTTGCAAGAAAAATGAATAGAATACCAATAATGTGTGAAATAAATGACGATTATATTGACATCATAGACAGAGAGGAGCCTAGCTATTATGACGTTCACGGACGAAGTAATAAAACGTACAGTCAACAAATTAATCTCTGGCAAAGATTATAGAGATGAAGTCGTGAACTCAATAAACACTGTCTTTTTTGACTTCAGCATAAATTTTTTTAAGCAAATTCTTAAAGCAAAAATAAATAATCAAGATATAAACATGAAATGGTATAAAGATTATTTTATGAAGCCTAATAATTTTAGTCATGACGAGATAGCGATTTTTGCAGGCTTGAATAAAAAAACTATCACAAACATTTACGGCACTTCTTCAAGAGAAATAATGCTTACGGCAGCGAATAATAATTTTGAATATCTGCGCTCAATGCTTGATGAACTCGAAAACGACGCAGATAACGGGCTTGCAATAGAAATAAAAATAAGCTACAACAAAGTCAACGTAGAATTATCTTTGACTGAGAGTTTGTTAGTTATAAATGCTTTAGCTACGAAAAAAATTCAAATTCGCGGCGGCGCGTGGAGCTCTATAGGCAAAAAAGTTGAGAAGCCACTTTTAGATAAACTTTGTGCTATGGCAGGAGTTCCTGTGGCAAATATAGACAATCGTCCATTCAAACGCGACAAAAATTTATCATATGACAGAGAGGTTGATTACAAATTAATTAGTAAAACTGGGAAAATTTATCGTGTTGAAGTTAAACTTATGGGCAAAGGCAATCCAGAAAGTGCTGACGCAACGATAGCAAGAGATAGCGATATTTTTGTAGCAGACACACTGAGCGAACAAAACTGTGCGCAGCTTTCAGAAAGAGGCGTTTATTATCTCGCCTTAAAAGATAATAAAAACTCTATAAACGATTTCATTAAAATTCTTGACATATTGGACATTCCGCTAGAAAGGCAATTAGGAGTTAGGATTTAGGAAGTGTAAAAACTTCCTTTTTTTTATATTAGCGGAATAAATACTATCGCTAAAAAAACTATTATTAATCCTATTAAATAAGGCACTACAGCACGCGAAATTTTTTCAATCGGCAATCCCGTTATTCCCGAAGCTACGAAAAGATTTATCGCTACAGGCGGCGTTATCATTCCTATTGCAATACCAACGACAAACAAAACCCCGAAGTGCATTAATGAAATTTCAAGAGCCTTTATTAACGGCAAAAATACAGGAGTTAGGAGGATTATCGCGCTCGACGTCTCCATAAATACACCTACGGCTAAAATTATCATCGAGATTAGCAGCATGATTATATATTTATTTGAAGACATCGACAGCACCGCCGCCGCGATTGTCTCGGGGATTTTCCAATTCGCCAAACACCAACCGAACGGCCCGGAACACGATATTATTATCATTATTACAGCACTCGTCTTAGCAGAGCCAAGCATTATTTCAAATAATCCCTTTATGCTTAAGTCTCGATATATAAACATCGAAACGAAAACTGCATATGCCACAGCTATTGCCGCCGCCTCAGAAGGCGTGAAAATTCCTGAAAATATTCCGCCTAAAATTATTACAGGCATTAAAATTCCTGGTATTGCAAAAAGAAAACTTTTCAGAAATTTCGTGAATGAAAAATTAGCTCCTTTGGGATAATTTAATCTCTTGCCCTGAACAAGCGCAATTAAAATTAAAATTCCTCCCATTACAAAGCCCGGTATAAAGCCAGCCTTAAATAAACTGCTAACGCTGACTTCTGCTATCACAGCATATAAAACCATAGGAACAGAAGGAGGAATTACTACGCCGATTGTTCCAGCCGCTGCGATTAATGCCGCCGAAGCGTCTTCTCGATAGCCGCGAAGTTTTAATTCCTCGATTAATGCTCCGCCGACTGCCGCTGTCGTTGCTGCTCCTGAGCCTGAAATCGCCGCGAAAAACATTCCCGCCAAGACAGAAACTATCGAAAGT